>CAZZBP010000091.1:0-3692 GCA_964652755.1 uncultured Dehalococcoidia bacterium | reverse complement strand
TTTTGCTGGAAATTTTGGAATCATGCTGCCTATTGACTAAGTTATTGAGGCCGCTGAAAAACTCAAAAACTCGTCTAATGTGAAATTTCTTTTTATGGGGGGAGGAGTGGGAGTTGAAAAACTTTCTGACTTAATTTTAAGTAAAAACCTAGCCAACGTTCTTAGTGTTCCATACCAGCCTTTTGCAGAGTTTCAGAATCTATTGCTTTGCAGCGATGTTTGTTTAGTTACGCTTGCTGATGGCATGGAAAAGCTATCCGTTCCTTCTCGAGCCTACACTTTTTTATCTGCGGGGAAACCTGTAATAGCGATGATGCATTCTGAATCTGATATTTCAGAGCTAATTCAGGTGACCGATTCTGGTTGGGTAGTGACAAAAGCTTCAGATCTCGTGGATCTCATCAACAGGTTAAAAATAGATGAAAGTCAAGTTACTCAAAAAGGAATTAATGCGGGAAGCCACTATAGTAAAGTATTAAGAAAGGATTTATCCATTGATCGATTCTCAGAGCTCATCGGTAAAGTTACCGAGTCTACTAAAACGGTGAGAAATTTTAGACTAATGGAAAAAAATAACTGGTTTTACTCTAATTTCCCGTTTGGTCAATTATGGCGATATTCCGGAATCTGCAAAATTATAAAAAGCCGTTGACGCCTCTCTCTATAATTGTGTTCAAGTGGGTGTATAGGTAGCTCACCCCTTGCTTTCTCCAGTCCCTAAGTGAAGTGATATTCCCTGCTATACCCGACGTCAACCCTTTTTTTTGTATTTCACTTAATATGTGATCAATAGTGTCTTTTACTGGCGGTTCGGACGCTTTCCCCGGATACCCCAACGATTGAGACAAATCGGACGGACCGACGAAAAACACATCGACATGTGGAGTTCTAAGAATTGCTTCAAGATTGTCGATAGCCTCCTTATCTTCGATTTGTAAGATAACGATCGATCGAAAATTCGATTCTGAAACGTACGCGTCGAGTTTATAATTTATACCGTATCTGGAAGATCTAGTTCCAATCGCGAGTGATCTTTTTCCCAAAGGGTGAAATTTGACAGCATCTACAGATCTTTCTGCATCACGTAGGGACGTTATGTGTGGAATCTGGACTCCGTCGACACCTCTATCCATCGCGGCTGATATGTCGGAAGGGAGATTAGTTTGAGGTCTTGCTATCACGGAAAGTCCAGCTGCGCGGCCTGCGATTGCAATAAGTTCAAATACCGACTAGCTAAGCGAACCGTCCACGCAATCTAACAGGACCAAGTCGAAACCAAGATATCCTATGATCTCAACAATTTGTGTGCAAAAATACATTACCGATACACCCAAGCAAGGTTCTCTGCGGGACAGCTTGTCTTTCATCTGGTTTAATTCCTTTATGTGTTTGATGTTAACAAACAGATTCCCAATAATAGTTTCCTACTATAGAGTTTCTCGCTTGCCTTTGAAGGTAATAGGAAACTGAGACCGTTATACTTTATGCAGTATATGGACAAAATTGTTAAATCCCTTATAGATGTCGTGGGTTCAGATTATGTGCTCTGGTCCGAAGCTGATCTGTTAGTTTATGAATATGATGGGTCTGTAGATAGGTCGACACCGGTAGTTGTTGTGTTACCTGAAACGACTGATCAGGTATCGAAAATAGTTAAAATAGCACGTGTTAATTCTCTGCCAGTAGTGGCTCGTGGCGCGGGCACTGGCCTAAGCGGCGGTGCTATTGCCGCGCACGGCGGAGTGGTTATTTCGATGGCACGGATGACTCAGATATTGGAAGTCAACGAATACGACAAATACGCCATTGTTCAGCCAGGAGTTGTGAATCTAGAATTATCTAATTATGTAGCTCCTCTTGGATTATATTATGCTCCCGATCCGTCAAGCCAAAGAGCGTGCACCATAGGCGGAAACATAGCTGAAAATTCAGGTGGGCCTCACTGCCTAGCATATGGTGTGACGACAAATCATGTTTTGGGAATTGAGGTGGTTCTTGCTGACGGAACCATTACGCAGTTTGGTGGTGTTGAAAGAGAGTCCCAAGGATATGACTTAAGAGGAATTACGATTGGGTCAGAGGGAACTCTAGCCATAGCAACGACTATAATTGTTCGTCTGTTGAGGGTTCCTGAGACCGTGAAAACTATGTTAGCGGTATTTGAAGATGTGGAAAAGGCAAGCGCTGCCGTATCCGGAATAATTGGCGCAGGAATAATTCCGTCTGCGATTGAAATGATGGATCATTTTTGTATACAAGCAGTTGCCGGAACAGGATACCCTGAAGGAGCCGGAGCTGTTCTCCTGCTGGAACTTGACGGTCTAGGAGAACTGGTTGAAGACGAATCTCGAGAAATAGAGTCGATATGCCAAGAGTTTGGACCTCTAGAGATAAGAGTTGCCACCGATCCAGACGAGCGAGAAAAGCTCTGGTCAGGAAGGAAGGGTGTTCTCGGAGCTTTGGGTCGTCTGGCGCCTAATTATTATCTTGTAGATGGAACAATACCTCGCACAAAGCTTGTTGATGTCTTACGCCAGATAAATGAGCTTTCTGAAAGCACGGGGTATAGAATTGCAAATCTTCTTCACGCAGGGGATGGAAATCTTCATCCCTCAATTCTTTTTGATGAACGTAAGCCGGGAGATACAAAAAAAGTTTTGGAGATAGGCGCCGAAATACTTCGGATTTGTGTAGAAGCGGGAGGTGTTCTATCTGGTGAACACGGTATTGGATTGGAGAAACAAGACCAGATGCCCCTTATGTTCACTGAAGAAGATATGGCAGCGATGGCTCTACTAAAGATTGCATTTGAGACCGAGGATGTATTCAACCCGGGCAAGGTTTTTCCTACGGGTGCGGCCTGCGGTGACATATCGCAGGCTAGAGCGATTGCGCGAGTTGGTCCTGGTGCTTACATATAATTCCCGGTACTAACTAATTTGAGTTTGATTATTGATGATATTGAGCCAAGTCAAGGGGCGGAGAAACCCGTTTCTTTGCATCAACTTTCTTCAGTTTTAAAGGATGCCGACGGCGGTGGGTTGGGAATAGTACCGGTTGGTGGAGGTACCCGTCTTAGTGTCGGCTCTATACCTCAAAAATACGACATAGCCCTTGATCTATCTGCTTTCGATCAGATCGTTTCTCACAATCCTGCGGATTTGACTTGTACGGTTGAGGCAGGCATCACAATCGGTGTGTTGCAAAAAGAATTAGCAGAACACGGCCAATTTTTGGCCGTCGACGCTCCCCTACCAGATAAGGCTACTGTAGGTGGAACGATCGCCTCTTCTGCCCTTGGTTACTTGAGGTGGCAGCTTGGACATCCCCGAGACACCATCATCGGCATGGAAGTACTTTTGGCCAACGGGACGGTAACAAAGAGTGGAGGACAAGTAGTTAAGAATGTTTCAGGGTATGATATGACCCGGCTTCACGTAGGAGGCTTGGGAACACTGGGTGTTATCGCTAAGGTGTCATTTAAGCTAACACCTATGCCTTCTGAGGAGCTTTCTGTAAAGCTTCTATTCAAAGATTCAACTACGGCTCACTCGTTCGCGCATTCGTTATTTGTTAGCACTATGATGCCTTTGGCGTTTGCCTCCGCGCACGGAGATGTGGTTGAGTTACTTACAGAGGAAGCATCGAAAACTGCTGTGGTTTGCGCTATAAAACTTGGGGGTCGCCGTAGA
>CAZZBP010000090.1:0-4591 GCA_964652755.1 uncultured Dehalococcoidia bacterium | reverse complement strand
CGAACCTGGAGTATCAGGGGTGTCGGTAGGCTAACAAGAAGTCAAGCGGCTTTGAGCCAGCTTGATTTGGTCTTCCCTTGATGATATTTCGCCGTCGATTAACGCAGATTTTATGGTCTCAATGACGCGTCCAATTTCAGGTCCTTCTTCCAACCCCATTGCCAAAACATCGGCTCCAGATATGTCCAAGGTTATTTCCCGTAGTTTAGTTTGGTAAAGTTCTATATGGTCTCTTACCCAACCGCCATAATAGTCACGAGCAGCTTTAAGAGCTTCGTTATGACAACTTGTCAGGCTAGCATAAATTTCGCTAGGTTTCATACATTCAGAAAGACCATCAATTCGGTCAAGATCGCCAATGGGACTTGATACAGCACTGGCGAGACTTAATCTCTCACACAATTCACGTCTCCGTGTACCGAGTAGTGGTAATGCCAGTAAAAGGAATCCCATAAGCTTATGATCGTTGCTTAGATACCCTCTAGGCAGCATTAACTCTTTGATGTCGTTGTCGACAGATAAATCCGATTGGATATCAGCCAATATTTCCCATGTTTCGAGAATTTGAAGCACGTTCAAAGGATTCGATTCCTGAAATATTTTCTCGAGTTCATTGGCAATTCTTGTCCCTGTAAGATTTATTATGCCGCCGTGAACTTTCGCTATCAGATCATAAGTATTTGCGTCAAAACCAAATTCTAGCCTACTTAGATATCTCGCCGCTCTAAAAACCCTTGTAGGATCGTCCGAAAAACTTTCATCGTGCAAAACCCTAAGGCACCTTGAATCTATGTCTTCCAATCCTCCGTGCAAATCCAATATTTCTCCCCACGTGGACGGTGTTATCGAGGAAGCCAAGGCATTTATAGTAAAATCTCGCCTTGCAAGATCCTCCTCAATCCTCGCCTCCGTTACTTCTGGTAGTGCCCCAGGACGCGGGTAGGATTCGGACCGAGCCATAGCGACATCTATAAGATTATCCGACAAAGTCATCTTAGCAGTACCGAAAGGGGAAATTTTCTTCACCATGTCCGTATTTATATGCCCGGACGCCATCAATTCCCGGGGATGACATTCAACAGATACATCAAGGTCAGTTACAGCTCTGTCGAGTATTAAGTCTCTTACTGTGCCTCCAACCAAAAAAGCCCTAACGCCAACAGATTCAGAAGTTCGACCCAGCAATCGGAGTGCTGAGATTTGGCCAGGCGCAAGTTTTTGAAGAATCAAATCAGATATGTTCATATGGTTCACAACTGGCGAGGAAACAAGATTTGAACTTTAATAATCGGTCTCTACTCGATTATACAATCCAAATCGATAAGCAAAACTAGTTATTAGGAATTTTTAGACACTACACCATGAGATAGATAGGATTCCACCACCACGGAAAGGATTGGGTATTGGATTCGCCTAATAAATACTGCCAGTCTTGCGGCAGCGAGCTCGACAAAAGAAAGGTTGAGAATATCGTCAGGCTATACTGCAATAAGTGCAGTAAGGTGATTTATCTGGATCCAAAAGTCGCGGCGGTGACACTTGTTCACAACGTGGGAAAAATACTTTTAGTCAGAAGGGCTATACAGCCACATTACGGAAAATGGAGCTTACCATCCGGGTATGTCGATCGTGGGGAGGCGGTCGAGAAAGCCGCTGTCAGAGAAGTGTGGGAGGAGACTAATTTAAAGATCTCAATAAACTCTCTGCAAGGGATCTATTCAGGGATAGGTCCAGTTATCTTAGCCGTTTACCAAGCATCTCCTACCAGTGGGCAACCCTCAGTTGGTAGCGAGGTCAGTGAAGTGGGTTGGTTCAACATAAACAGCTTACCTGAACTCCCTTTCCCTCATGATGAAAAGATAATCTCCGATTTCAGAACCAGCTTAAAAATCTAAATATTTTTACCGCCACTATTATTCGAGAGATTCAGTGGATTCATATTCTTCTGATTCCTCTTCCCAAACTCGTTTAAAAATGCCATATCTAGGTCCATCTTTGTCACTAAGAGGTGTGATATTGACAAGTTCCCATCCCTTATCACCCATTTTCTTTAGCAATGTGGTCGTATAGTTAAGTCCACCTTCATCAGCATCCGACTTCAATTTAACAACGTCGTATTCCCATGTTGGAAGAGCACTGGGAAGATGAAAATCGTCCACATACTCTAGTTGCTGGAGTTCTTCCTCTGTAACCTCAGCCCATGAGTCCTCCGGTAATTCTGACTGACACTCATCACAAGAGGAGGCCGGACCCAGAGAATACCCCCCACACTCGGGGCAGAAAAATATTTTCATAAATCACGAACACTGTTCATGTAAGCCTCAAAACGAGAGAATGTCTTAAAGTGTTAGTCTTTTAATTCTTTATAACGTTCCGCCGATTATAGTTCAAAACACATCTATCCGGCATGACTATAAATCAGGTCCTTAACGCCCTAACTAGTAAAAGAGCCATCCTTACAACAAAATCCAGCTTATACCTTCCTTCTGTGTATATACCAGATCCAAGATAGTAAAACTTTTGACCATGCCACCGTTTGAAGAGATTCGAAATGGAAAACAGTGCTGGAACTTAACTAAATTAGGCCCCCTGCGGATTTTCCATGGTAGCAAAATTCATATTGTACAAATGCCTATACAGCCCGTCTTTATTCATCAATTCATCATGGCTACCCTGTTCAGCGATTTGCCCATCTTGTACGACGAGGATCTTATCCGATCCTCTAATCGTTGAAAGCCGGTGTGCAATCACGATTGCTGTTCGATCCTGTAGTAAGCTCTTCAGCGCTTTCTGAATTAACACCTCTGTATGACTGTCAATATTAGCAGTGGCTTCGTCGAGAATTAGGATCTTGGGATCTGCAACAATGGCTCTAGCAAAGCTGATCAATTGCCTTTGACCATGACTTATGTTACTTCCTCGTTCCATGAGATAGGTGCCATAACCTTCCTCAAGACCTGTAATGAATTCATGTGCACCACCCGCCTTTGACGCAGTGATCATCATTTCGTCGGAGGCTCCAGTATGATTATATTTAATGTTTTCACGTACCGTCCCAGAATACAGGTATGGATCCTGGAGCACCATACTCATCTGGCTAACTAGTGATTTTCGCTTTACCTTCCTCACATCGTGCCCGTCAACCAGAATCGCTCCACTTCCATCCCTAATTTCGTATAACCTTGATAACAAGGAAACGATGCTTGTTTTCCCAGCTCCCGTAGGTCCAACAACCGCTACTGTCTCACCGGCATTTATCTGGAGATCAATTCCTTTAAGCACTTGTTCATCATCAACATAACTAAACTTGACGTCCTGAAATTCGACATCCCCTTTAACAACAGGCATATCTATCGCATCTTCCTCATCGGCCATTTCTGGAGTTCTATCCATCAAATCGAAGATTCTCGCGCCAGATGCCATAGACCTTTGAAGCTGAGTGTATTGCATAGTCAAATTTCTAATCGGATCGAAGAATCTCTGTATATACATTACAAAGGCAACCAGAACTCCTATCTCCAATGCCTGATGCTCCCCAAGAACCATGCGTGCTCCAAAGAACAATGCGAGGCAAATCGACAACGAGGTTAAGATATCTACTCCTGGCATAAGGCCAGCTGAGTACCTACCCGCAATAATATTCGACCAGCGGTGATCTTTGTTTTTGCGGTCAAATATTTCCAGATTTCTCTTCTGGCGATTCATACCTAGAACCACTCTGACTCCAGATATATTTTCGTTAAAAGCCCCGTTTACGATGGAAATGCATCTCCTTACTTCGATAAAGGCTTTCCTTGCGAATCTTTGCCATACAACCATTATCGCAACGAGCATCGGTATAACCACCATAGTGATCAAACCCAGCTCCACATTCAAAACCAATAATGCGGCCACTATACCCACAAGACTCAATAGTTCTCCAAGAGTCATCACAACCAAAGCACTAAATTCCTGGAGTTGCCCCACATCTCCCTGCACTCTAGACATCAACCGGCCAACTTCGGTTCTGTCAAAATAGGAAAGAGATTGTTTCTGAACATGCCCAAAGAGTGCTCCTCTAAGGTTGTACAACACTCCTTGCCCGACTTTTTCCATAGAGTATTGCTGAACATAGTTCGTCACCCAATTCACGAATGCAACGACTATAAACAAGCCAAAAATCCAGGTTAGCCCTTCAAAATCCCCCACCGGATACATGTAGTCGTCTATCGCCAGGGCGATGATCCAAGGAACAGCGACCTGTGTAACCGTGTAAATCAGCATGGCAACTACAGAAACAGTCACCATTTTCTTATAGGGAATAATGAAGGGCAGGAGTCTAAGGATTACTTTCTGGTCGTAGACTGCACCAAAAACCTCTTCATCTATCTGCCCCCGGGATGCGGAGTGCCCCCCGAATCCACCCATCATACTCATACGGTTGCCTTCTTTGAAGAAGTTTCTACGCGAACATCAACCTCTCTTAGAACCTCATCTTGAGGCCTAAGTTGCAGCTCATATATTTCTCTGTAGTGACCATTATTCGAAAGAAGCTCCTTATGGGTTCCTTCTTCTGCTATCTCACCGTTTTCAAGCACGATTATCCTGTCTG
>CAZZBP010000089.1:0-5278 GCA_964652755.1 uncultured Dehalococcoidia bacterium | reverse complement strand
AGATTCCGATTCAGAGATTTTTCCCATTTTATAGAGACTTAGATATGGAAAAGTCAATTTCTAAGAGAATTCGAAGACTTCACCTAATAATCTCAGAACAAATCGCGATTCATCTGAGCACCTAGAACATAAAATATGTTAAGGCCTTCTTTTCACCAGCCCGATTTGCAGAGAAAGGTTTATCCGTACCCCAACTTATGGAAGCGATCAGAAGTGGCCTCGATAGAGTTCCAGAAATAGAAATAGCGTTGATACCAGATCTTGTCCGCGACGTTGGGCCCAATATGGCCATGGACGTTTTAAGGGAACTACTTCAGCTTAAGCGACTGGGAATAATCGGTATTGGGCTTGGTGGGTCTGAGCAATTGTTCCCGCCGGAGCTATTCTAAGTCCACTATCTTCTGCCTCGAAAAGCCGGACTTCACACAACTGCTCACGCCGGCGAGGCTGCAGGTGCAAGTAGCATTTGGGGAGCCATACAATCTCTTCACGTTGATCGAATCGGCCGCGGAACTCGCTCCCACGAGGACGAATCTCTTATCGAATATCTCGCCGAAACACAAATTCCGTTGGAAATATGCCCCCTATCAAACGTCTCCACAGGAACCATAGGAGCGCACAAACTACATCCCATTAGGGATTACCTTGATAAAGGATAATTAGTCACCGTAAACACTGAAGACCCTATGATGTTCGGCAATAGCATGGCCCAAGAATTTGACGCGCTAGAACAGAATTTTAGTTTCAAGGCTCATGAAATACAAAAACTTATACTCAATAGCATAGATGTATATTGGTTGGAAACTGACCGTAAAGTTGCCATTAGAGAATCTTTCGTTAAAGATCCTATTTGGTCATATGATTGAAATTCTAGAAGCTTTGATACACAAGCTCACCGTTCACAATAGTTGCTAACACCTCAACGGACAAAATTTCCTCTGGTGAAATTCCACGAATATCCCGATCCAGTATAGTCATGTCGGAAAGCATTCCTTTCTTGATCATTCCTTTTTCAGATTCCATGAACCTCGCAAAAGCAGCTTCCGTAGTAAATGATTGAAGAGCCTCATTCACTGTCATTCGCTGCTGAGGTTGCCACCCACCATTCGGATACTGCAAGTGGGTTTGTCTCGTAACCGCAGAATAAATCCCCCACATCGGCTTTTCATTCTCCACAGGAAAATCTGAACCCGAGACAACCCTTATAGCATTATCAAGCAATATTCGCCACGGATAGGCTGCGCTAAGCCTTGCTTCGCCCAAACGTCTTTCAGCCATGAGCATATCAGACGTGCAATGAACAGGCTGAACCGAAGCAATAACTCCCAATTCTTTGAACCGCATGATATCCGTTGAGACGATGTTTTGCGCATGCTCAATTCTGGACCTATGGTCAGAATCAGGGTATGCCTTAATCGCCCGTTCTATAGCGTTAAGAGCTTCATGATTTGCCCTATCACCAATAGCGTGAATATTCACCTGAAAGCCTACTGCCAAGGCCCGCGATATTGTTTCCGTTAGATGCTCCTCCGAAATTAGCGTGAACCCAGATTCGCCAGGTGAGTCACTGTATTCTTCAAACATAGCGGCGCCCCTGGACCCTAGAGCTCCGTCATAGATTATTTTCAAGCTTCGACATGTGAACAAACGATCATCCGGTGAATCTGGGGAAATCTCCCAAGGCTCCCTGTCAAAGCTCTCCTTGTCTTGCATTGCGTAAACCCTCAATTTGAGGCGACCTTCTGACTCCAACTCCTGGTAGGCTCTCAACTCCGTCAATCCGATGCCGGCATCATGCACTTCAGTAAGACCTGCTTTTAGGCATGCCTTCTGAGCATCCAAAATCATTGATTTAGCCTGATCCACCGTAATTGGAGGAATAGATGTCCTTATCAGGGACATCGCCAAATCAAGAAATAGTCCGGTTAATTTCCCATGTTTAGATCCAACCATTCCTCCATTCGGGGAAGGGGTTGAATCAGTTACTCCAGCAATTTCCATAGCCTTGCTGTTTGCTATGCCAGCGTGCCCATCAACACGGGTAAGCCAAACGGGATGGTCTGGCACTTCCATGCTTAGCAGTTCATGGGTGGGAAAGTCTCTTATTCCCCAGTTTTCCTGATTCCAATTTCTACCCTGAATCCACATACCTTTGGGAATCTCTTGCGATCGTTTCTTGACGTGATCTACTACTTCCCCGTAGGAATGTAGATCATCCAGCCGAATCATTTTCATCGATTGACCAAGGCTTCGTATATGTCCATGGCTATCTACTAACCCTGGGTATGCGAAAGCTCCATTTAGATTCAACCTGTCAGAGCCACTAGGCAGTATTGTTTCTAATACGTCTCGAGACCCGACATTACCTATTCTGGATCCTTCAATGAGTATCGCTGTTGCCTCGGGCCTCTCTTTATCTAGAGTAACGGCCTTACCGACCCCGTCAAAAGTAAGGAGTAAATTACGGGAGGACATAAAAGTTCACCAAACTAGTTGCCATAAGATGGCAGAAGAACCAGGCTTTAGGAGACATTCGGCCTAAGATGCGACCAGCGTTTAACCATCTCGAAGGCTGCTGAGGCTTCCAGAACTGTCTCCTCGTCTCGCCCAGAAAACCAACCTCTGGTGTGTTTATCTTTCCTAAGATCACAGCCCCCGCGGACTTTATCCTCTCCACGACTATTGAGTCCATATCAGGTATACGATCTTCAAATACCAATGATCCCTCGGTTATCCGAATTCCTGCAGTAAACTCGAGATCTTTGATTCCTAGAGGAATACCAAGAAGGTAAGATCTTGCTTCCTCCTTGGTAATTTTGACCTCCGCCTCTAGTGCTCTCTGGCGTGCTTGCTCAAACGTGCATTCCAGAAAGACGTTCCACTTTCCGTTTAGCCTTTCGCTCCTGTCAATGTAAAGATCCGTGACCTCGACGAGAGAAGCTTCCCTATTAGAGTAAAGACTAAGAAGCTCTACGCTATCCGCAAAGACAAGACTTTCGTCAACTTTAGACAAACATCAGTCCTTTCACTTTATCGGAAAGTTTTTTTGTCAACTTCTATCAACCAACATCTGTCGAACTGGTATCCCGTCACCATGCCTCAATCTACGTAGTCTATTACCTAATCCTTGGAAATACGGTCAAATCCTGTGAAAGGCTTAAGCACGTCAGGAACGATAACAGACCCATCCTCCTGTTGGTAATGTTCCAAAATGGCGATCATCACCCGCGGCACCGCAAGACCAGAACCGTTGAGAGTGTGAACAAATCTGGGCCTACCTCCTTCTGAAGGACGGTAACGTATGGCAGACCTACGTGATTGAAAATCCGTACAATTCGAGCAAGAGGAAACCTCCAGCCACTCGCCTGTCCCAGAGCCCCACATCTCCACGTCGTAGCTTTTTGAGGCTGCAAATCCAAGGTCCCCTGTACACAGCTCTAAAACCCTATGTGGGATTCCTAATTGGTAACAAACCTCTTCCGCATTCTTGACCAACGACTCTAACTCCTCATGAGAAGTATGAGGCTCAACGAATTTGTACATTTCAACCTTGTCAAATTGATGCACCCGCTTGATTCCTCTGGTATCCCTTCCAGCCGAGAATTTTTCACGACGCCAACACGGCGTGTGTGATACGAATTTCAAAGGCAGTTTTGCACCGTCAATAATCTCATCACGGAACATACCGGTAACGGGGGCTTCAGCGGTAGGTACCATGAACAGGTCATCTTCTTGATCGTGATACATATTTTCTTCAAAATGTGGGAGGTGACTGGATCCTGTGACGGTCGCTCGATTAACCATGTACGGAAGATATAATTCACTGTACCCATGCTGCGATATATGTAGGCCAAGCATCCAAGATATAATCGCCCTCTGGAGCATTGCCCCTTTATTGCGCAGTAAGTAGAAACGAGTCTGGGATACTTTCACTCCGCGCTGGAAGTCAATTATTCCGAGATCCTCACCTATGTCCCAGTGTGGTTTTGGAACAAAATCAAATTCAGGTTTATCACCTATCGTTCGGACAACAACGTTCTCACCCTCATCTGCCCCAACTGGAGTTGTATCACCGGGAATATTAGGAATGTCCATCAAAATATTCTGTAGCTGCTCTGCAATATCCTTTTCCTTCTTTTCCAATCTACTAACTTGAGTTCCCACCTCTCTCATCTCATCGATAAGATCTTGCGGCTTCTCCTTTTTTTTGCCCAGTTCACGAGAAACTTCGTTCCGTTTTGCCCTCAGGCTATCTATTTCAGAAATAGTACGGCGGCGGCGGACGTCGAGTTCAGCAGCTTCTGTAACCTGAAATACCTGTCCACGCCTTCGCGCAGATTCCTCTACAACTTCAGGTTTTTCTCTTATCAAGTCGATATCGATCAACTTATGGGGCCCCCTTTTTTATTACGCATGGCCTAGATTAACTATCGAATAACTTGTATTTTACCGACCGATGGTACCTTACGGAAACCATAGTTTCGGTCACCGTTTCTTCTTTTAGTTAGAAAGTGTAGGACATTGGAAAGCGTGGCGGCTAAAGTATCACCAGCCTTTTAACAGCAGATACATTACTGTCTTTGCTTTCGGCAGAAAACAAACTGGAAATTATTTTCATGAACTATGGGTTTCGTATTTAGTAACTATCGCCCCTTCATAATCCATACATAATTTCAGATCTTCTCAAGGAATAACGAATATCGTTGTGGAATTATGAACTATGTTGACATATTCGCAACATGTTATTGATAATAGAAGTGGAAAGGATTTTAGGTGGCAGATTTACTGAGATTACAAATCTTGAAAAAGCCTATGATCAGAGAAAGGCTTCCATCCGCCAGTTGAACTGTGGCTATTCTCTGAATTTTTTATTAGTTAGGAAGTGGTAAACAACGAGAACACCTCATTCTCAGCATTATTTGCTTGAGAATGAGGTGTTCTCGTTGTTTATAGCCGTCTTGCGAACAACATAGCAACGCTGGTAAGGCAGTCGTAGGTGAAATAGTCCGAGATTACCCAGTGGTTTTACATGGCCCTGAGTTTTACGCAGTCCTACCAGAGAACCTATCTTCGGTAAGCATACTTGTATCGGCACCAGTTAAATGGCGTGAGGATAAGGTTTCAACGGATAAGCCCATTCCTTTAAAAATACCTGCCAAGACAATCAAAAAAAGGGACAAAGAGACTTCCTTCAGAGCTAACTCACTCTTCTGCTCCATCATTGATACCGATTTTGAATTCGATCTAATCATCAACCACGACAGATTCTCAATAGACC
>CAZZBP010000088.1:0-5850 GCA_964652755.1 uncultured Dehalococcoidia bacterium | reverse complement strand
GCTAACGAAGCTAGCAAAACTTACCCTGCTGAAGCACTAAGATACGAATAAATACCGAATAGATTTGACAGAAAAGAATCTACAAAGACACAGACATGTTTCGGTTAGGGAGCTTGGGTTACTCGATGTTTTAAATAAGTAATTGACGCATTGTAATGCTATTCAGAGTTTTCCAGATCCTCTGGTTATCGTGCAATTCCAAAGGACACACTTTTAGTCTCCTTGTCTTCGTCATCATTCATACGCTGGGCGAGTTTCGTTATTAACATTCCTATCGCAGTTTTTGACCAGAACCATTCATGTAATTCGTTAACCTGGCTGTTGGGTTGTTTTCCCATTTTGGACTCGAAACAAAAAGTCTTTAAATCGTCTACGCAGTAACGAATAAAGTGAGGCACACTGTATTGGGTCGGTCTCATATTGGTATCAGTGACTTCACCACTCGTATAATCTTCCAAAAATTCAATTATGTTCGGGAGATCCTGCCAAGATATAGTGCTCAGGCCGACACCACTGCGCCCATCGTTAGTTTTTAGCCATACTTCGTAATTAGCCTTAAAAGAATTGAATTCATCCGTAGGCTGGATACCTAAATTCTGAGATACGTTGATAGTTTGTGAACCTTGAACAATAACGTCGGAGACGAATGTGGATTCGAATTCTTCCAGAACAGGACCATTATCTCTATCCAAAAGGTCGAAAGTCGCCTTTAGCACTTTGTGCTGATAATCGGGATTGTTTGCTAAACCTAATGTATGACCGAAGTTAAACGGTACAGATAACATTCTTGGAGGCTTCACTTTCTGGGCGTGTTCTTTTATTAGCACTACACCGGTGGTTATCAGACCTTCTTCTTCAAATACTCTTGCGATAACGCTTACAGCGTTTGAACAGGCAGGTCAAGTAGGTGTAAGTAAGACTACTTCCACTCCTTCCTTTTTAAGTCTGCTTGCTACATCTGGACCAGATTTCTCTAACAATCCGGTTACGTTGCTCAGGGCTCCCATATAAGAATAGTAGTTGTCTGAGAGCGACCCGATTTTTCCTCGTTCCACTAGTTCCTGCAGGCGGTCTATCGGGAATGTGACGTTGAGATCGCGAAAGGTCATCGTTCGGTCAAATCCGATACTGGTGTGACTTTGAACTATTTCGGATGCCGTTGTACTTCGAGGGATCACACGGTAAGAAGTATCCCCACCTCCCTTGGCCGAAATAAACGGGTTGTCACCTCGTACATGTAATCCTGCAGTGGTAACCAATGCTACCTTGCAGTCGGAGAGGGGCTTATTCATAGTAGTCCAAGGAGTCTCGGTAAACTCAGGACATGGCCAGTCCTCTAGCATTTTTCTCTGTTTTGAACCAAGTGACTCAAGCTTTGGCATGTTCAATATCCTTCGTCTGCTCTGAAAACTCTGGCATGACCTGTTGAGTGAACATTTCGATACACCTCAAGATTTTGTCCTGTTGAAGGCCCGCTGAACCATACCGGCCAAAAATTCTGTTGATTCCCTTTGATCTCAGAATCTCTAGTCTTTCGCATATAACATCTGGAGTTCCGACCAAAGGGCGAATACCTTCTTCTCTTGCTCGTTCTGAGGATAACTTCCTGTCTCTGTCCCTGTGCACCCAGTGTTTGTAGTTCTCAGGAATTTTTCCGCTTTTGTCTGCTGGGTTTCCTACTCGGTAAAATTCTTCGTTAATTTTATCTTCGAGGCCTTTGATATCGTTTTCAGCTTCCTCCATTGTTGGTGCGACATAGACATTGGCGCTTACGGGGAGATCGATGTTCTCATGTGGTCTTCCGTAATATTCCATTCGGTCATGCCAGAGTTTAACCACAGCAGGTGTTTGGCCCAGAGTGGTAGTCGGACCTCCCACCAATATAGGTAACCCCAGACTAGCTGCCTTGTCCACACTTTCAGGGCTCGTGCTGACTGCAACATACACAGGGGGTCCCGGTTTTTGGATCGGCTTGGGAATAACCAGAATGTCGTCTATGTTTACGAACTCTCCGTTATAGGTGATAGAGCCCTCTTCCCAGCATTTCATAACCACGTCTAGGTATTCAGTGAACATCTCTCTTGAATCGTTGATGTTAACGCCCATTCCGTGAAACTCTTGGGCCTGATATCCGGCCCCGACTCCTAGACTGAATCTGCCGTTGGAGATGATGTCTATGGTCGCACTCTCTTCTGCTACTTGAACGGGGTTATGAAACGGTAGTACTACGATTGCCGTTCCAATTCTTGCATTCTTCGTTTTTGCTGCGACAGCGCCCATGAAGGAAAAGATTCCTGACAGAATGCCATGCCTTGAAAAATGGTGTTCCCCGAGCCAGATGTCCTGGATTCCCAGCCTATCTGCGAGCTCCACCTGTTCAAGTGTAGCCTCTAAGGTTTGCTCTGCCGTCCGGTCTTCGTGCCATCGGATCGTGTCAAACATACCAAATCGCATAACTTTTTCCTCGGAGATAATATTTTTTGGAAGCCTGTGAACTAACTCGCGGGCACTATTATAGAGGTTTATGCTTGCCGTAAAGGCCATATCTTTAAGCATTGCTCAATAGTGCCTAATTCTGACAGAGAAAGAATGAGGGAAAGCATTCATAAGTGCATTGGTTTGGCGGGGCATCCAGCTTTTTCTGATCTAGTTGGAGAGCTAGTCGAGGCCAATGCTTCAGCGCTAGATTCGGAAGATAGTTTAGATGACTGGATGATGAAGGAAGCTACCCCAGGGCATCATATATCAGGCACTTGTAAAATTGGAACGTCTGAAGATTCAATGGCTGTTGTAGATCAGTATGGGAAGGTCCATGGGTTGGACAATATCCGAGTGGCTGACGCTTCGGTCATGCCGGACTACATACGAGCGAATACCAATGTGACGACAATGATGATAGGGGAACGTACAGCAGGATTCATGATAAATAGCTGACGGGCAGAAAAGTTGAGAATCAGTGTAGTTTCGTTTGGTAAATTTCATCGTAGGACATTTAAAGTTACTAGATGAATATATGTTGTGAAAATTAACCACGGCTTTCAAAAAGGCTGGTCAATTTTGTTGGTCAATAGGCTAACATAATATTGAGATCGCAATTTTTAACCAAATTACGGTATCCACTCAGCATAATTTTCATACCTACCGCTAATTAAGCGAAGTGATATTATGCCGATTATGGGACTATGATCTCCAGTCCATGGTAGAGCAAATGTATCATTTGGTAACGTTACGGGAGAGTAACAATGGTTGTATTAAACGAAGGGGAATTACTTAGGCAGAAATCCCTTGATTTTTTATGGATGCATAGCCGGGATTGGACCGGAATGGCGGAGGATGGGGATCCACTCATTATTACGGGAGGGGAAGGCGTCAAGGTTACCGATTCGGATCAGAAGTCATGGATAGATGTCAACGGCGGTTACAATTCGGTAAACGTCGGGTATGGCAGAAGCGAGATAGCTGAAGCAGCCTATGATCAAATGCTGCGTCTTCCGTATTTTCCTCAAGGCACTACTACTGTACCTACTATTCAACTAGCACAGAAACTTGCTGATATGACCCCCGGAAACCTTTCGCGATCATTTCCAGTAAGCGGTGGTTCAGAAGCCAACGAAACGGCATTGAAAATTGCAAGAGCGTATCATCGTCGTAGGAATGAAAACGGGCGTTATAAAGTAGTTAGTAGAAAAGGTTCGTATCACGGTACAACAGGGGGTGTTCTTTGGCTTGGAGGCAATCCGGCCGCTCCCAGAAGTGACTTTGAGCCGGAATATCCTGGCATGATTTATGCTCCTCAACCAAATACCTATAGATGTGAACTGGGAGGGACTAGTCCATCAGAATGTGCTGTGTTGTGCGCTGAAGCCGTAGAACAACTAATTCACCAAAACGATCCGGCAACTGTAGCTGCTTTTATAGCCGAACCTATAGCAACTCCCCTAGGCTGTCCCGTACCGGGTGATGAGTATTGGCCGATGATCAGGGAAATATGTGATCGATACGGTGTTTTATTGATAGCAGATGAGGTGATATGTGGTTTTGGGCGCACTGGAAAAATGTTTGCCCTCGAACATTGGGGAATAGTACCTGACATCATGACAGTAGCGAAGGGAATCAGTAGCAGTTACTTGCCACTTGCTGCAACAATCGTATCGGAAAAGATCGCTACTGCATTTGCAGGCAAAGATAATTATTTGAGGCACGTTTTTACCTCGAGTGGACATCCAGTCTCTGCCGCGGCAGCATTGAAGAACATCCAGATCATTGAAGAGGAGAACCTTGTAGAGAATGCAGCCACAGTCGGTAAATATTTCAAAGAAAGTCTTCTTGACCTAAAAAGTAAGCAACCGCTTATTGGAGATGTAAGAGGGCTTGGATTGTTGCTTTCTGTGGAACTTGTGAGTGATTCTGTCACGAAAAAAGGATTCCCTAAAGAATTTAAGATTGGAGAACGTCTGAATGAGAAGTTTCGAGAGAATGGCCTGATCTTCAGGGTCGGAAACGAAATTCTTAATCTAGGTCCCCCTCTGTGTATAACAAAGCCTGAAGTTGATGAAATTATCGTAGCCCTTGCCAGAAGTTTGACGGAATTACAGGAAGAATGGGCTTGAGCCAAAAATAGCAACAACAATGGAACTGCCCGAAAATGGGGGAATGTTGTGGTAGAAACAAAAAAAACCGATAGCGACTTAACAGAATTGAGGTCTTCCGCACTCAACCATCTTTGGATGCACAACCGAGATTGGGTAAAAACAGGTGAAGAAGGGGGACCGCATATAGTGGTTGAGGCCGATGGGATAGAGGTTACCGATATAGAAGGTAAGACATGGATAGACGTTAATGGTGGATACAATTCTGTTAACGCAGGGTATGGCAGAGCGAAGATAGCAGAGTCCGTAAGAGATCAAATGCTTCAGATTCAATATTTTCCACAAGGAACCACAACGGTGCCCTTAGTTCAGTTGGCAGAAAAGCTCTCCAACATTACGCCTGGAGATTTGACACGCAGTTGGCCAGTCAGTGGAGGATCAGAGGCCAATGAGACTGCTTTAAAGATAGCTAGGTCGTATCACAAACGAAGAGGCGACAGCGGGCGATACAAAGTTATCAGTAGGAAAGGTTCTTACCATGGAGCTACGGGAGGTGTGATGTGGTTAGGGGGCAGTGGACCGGCGCGCTCAGATTACGAGCCCGGTATCCCTGGTATGGTTTACGCCTCTCAGCCTAATAGTTACAGGTGTGAGTTCGGCGGGAAAACGCCTGACGAATGTGCTGTTTTATGCGCTCAGTCAATCGAAGAATTAATACTTTTCCATGGGCCTGAAACCGTGGCAGCTTTGATTGCCGAACCTGTGTCAGCTTCCTCAATGGCAGCTGTGCCTGGGAGCCCATATTGGCCGATGATTAGAGAAATATGTGACAGATACGGTGTTTTATTGATAGCCGATGAGGTGATTACCGGCTTTGGAAGAACAGGCCAAATGTTTGCCGTTGAACACTGGGACGTAGTTCCTGATCTGATGACAGTGGCCAAGGGAATTACAAGTAGCTATTTACCGTTTGCGGTATCAATTGCTACCAGTAGTGTGGCCGAAGTTTTTGCTGGAGAAAAAAATGTTTTTCGGCAGGCGCTTACTTTTGGAGGCCATCCAGTGTGTGCAAGGGCTGCATTGACGAACATAGAAATTATTGAGTCAGAAGGTTTAGTAGAAAACTCGGCCGAAATGGGAATTTACTTCCTGGATAAGCTGAAGGCGCTCCAGGAAACGCATACTATAATTGGTGATGTGAGAGGTTTAGGGCTTCTTCTTGGAGTTGAGATAGTGAAACACCGAGAAACGAAAGAAAGCT
>CAZZBP010000087.1:0-6423 GCA_964652755.1 uncultured Dehalococcoidia bacterium | reverse complement strand
AGCGAAATGCAGGAGCGAGGCCTTCTTCAGATCCCCCTCCCGCATTTCCTACAATTGAGTGAATGGCTTAGTAATCCCTGAAGGGGTTAGGCATCTCACCGACTGGTACCTCGATTAGTGTCGGGCAATCTACATGAAGTGAGTCAGTTAATTCTTTTTCTAGTTCATCAGGGTTACCATCTTGTATCCTTACTCCCCTCACACCAAAAGCATCGGCAAGCTTCATAAAGTCCGGATTGTGAACCTTGGCTCCATATTCCCGTCCTTCGTACATATTCACTTGATCCCTCATAACGTTCCCGAACGCGTTGTCATTAAAAACGACTGCGACAGCATTGATTTTGTGCCGAACTGCAGTAGATAGTTCTTGCACATTGAACATGAAGCCGCCATCCCCGGAAACAGCAACTACCGCTTTTTCAGGTTTGGCGACTTTTGCTCCCAGTGCAGTAGGGTAAGCAAACCCCAAGTTTCCATAATAAGAGGAAGTGATATATGTTCCCGGCTCGTAAACTTCGTATTTATTTCTACTGTAATAACCAATTTGTGTCATTCCTGACACAAATATCCCGTCGTCAGGGATAGCTTTTCTAATAGCCTGAACATATGAGTTTTGAGGTTCTATTACTGTCGCAGGATTGAAGCGTTCCTTTTTTAGCGCATTAAGTTCTCCTTCGCGGCTTTCTCTAGGAGGTATCCTATCTTTCAGAGCATTTAGAAGGCCCGAAAGACTTTTCTTTGCGTCACCGACAATACCGTCAGTGTTCTTGTAATTTCGTCCAATTTCCTCCTCATCTATGTCGATCTGGAGGATCTTTTGCCCTTTAAGGAATTCAGGGTAGGCCATTCGGGTTCCTACCGCCACTATCAGGTCATAGTCATCAATTCGGTTCTCAAAAAATTTATCGTTCTTGAATCGGAAACTCCCTATAGATAGGTAGCTTCTATCGGATATTGAACCTCTTCCTTCTCCAGTAGTAATTACAGGGGCTTGAAGATATTCCGCTAGGGCAGTGAATTCTCCTGATGCTTTTCCCGAGATCACTCCCCCTCCTCCCCATAGTAGAGGCTTTTTCGCGTTTGCTATCAGGTCAGCTCCGTGCTTTACACTGTCAATGCTGCCGGAAGGTCTCTCATATTTCCCAGATTCAAGTAATTCAACATCCACTTCGTCGGAAAGTGTTTCTGGAGGTATTTCAATTTCAACAGGTCTGGGCCGTCCTGTTTTAAGCTGCTCCATCGCTTCATGGACAGCTTCAGGAATGTCTGCAGGATTTACAATGAGTCTTTGATGTTTTGTAACTGGTTTAATTGTCTCCATTTGACCCTTTATCTCATGTAACATGCCCCTCTCCACACCGATAAGATCGCGTTCTACCTGGCCTGCTACAACAAGAACTGGGGAGGAAGCAGAGTACGCTGTGCCTATCCCCGCACTAGCATTCTGAAGCCCAGGGCCAGGAACTACTAGAGCTGTTCCTACATCTCCTCCAGCTCTTGCGTATCCATCCGCCATGTAAGTAGTTGCCTGTTCGTGCCTGGTATTTATGAACCTAATGCCAGGTTCCTTGGCCAGTCCGTCAAGCAAAGCATATAGCTGAACTCCTGGGAGCCCGAAAATCACCCTAACACCTTCTCTGTAAAGGGATTTAGCAAGCGCTTCTCCCCCTGTCATTTTTGCCATTATTTTGATGCTCCCTTCATAATCATTGGATATTCATTTGGTTTCTCGGTAGTCTGAAATCGCCTTGTCTATAGAAACTGTTTTAAGGGACTGAAGTTCCTCTCTATGTTCTTCAGACCATTTCTGAGAAATCTGAAGATTAGTGAGCGAACCTTGGAAATGAGGCATGACGTATCTTGCTATCAGCTCATAGCTGTGCATAACTTGTTCGCGTGTCCCCCATTCTGTTGCCTGAATCATGAATCCACCGAAGCCGCCACTTTGTTCATCTAACTCTTTGATTTTTGCTATTAGATCGTCAGGAGTTCCAACGCACCAGGCACCATTCTCAACCATGTAGTCCGCGATCTTTTCCCGTGGACCGTCATAGTCAAATGGCATTCCCATAGTTTGATGGAAGTAGTCGTATTGGTAGGCAGCAGATTTCTCCCGTATCTGGTCCAGCGCTTCTTTCCTACTTTCAGCGAGGTGTACATGTAAGACTATTCTCCATTCCTTTCGATCGACAGTCTGGCCATAGGACTCGGCGGTCTCCTCAGCGATAGCCCAAAAGTCGCCTAAATTTGAAGAAATACTTCCTCCTCGAACAACGCTCACAGACAACACGCCAAGCCCGTGTTTTCCTGCAGCAACCATACCTGATGGAGATTGCGCTGCTGCTACTGCAATTGGGAAATGTGGTTGTGTGTAAGGTCTTAAATGCAGAAGAGCTTCATTGAGAGTAAACCAGTCTGACTTATAAGTTATAGGATTTGACTCCGTGAGGAGTCGTTTAATGATCCCGATGGACTCATCCATTCTAGGTCGTTGTGTCGGAGGATCTATGCCCAGTTGGTAAGCATCTGAAACAAGAGCCCCAGGTCCAACCCCTAGCATTACCCTGCCCCTGGTCAAATGATCTAACAAGACCATTCTATTAGCCACCATCAAAGGGTGGTGATATGGCAGGCTTGCTACCCCGGTACCTAGTTTAATATGTTTGGTCCTTTCCGCGGCAACACCCATAAAAACTTCTGGGGACGCAATTGTTTCCCATCCTGCACTATGGTGTTCTCCAATCCATGCCTCATCGAATCCTAAATGGTCCAGCCACTGTATTGTTTCAAGATCTCGTTCCAATCCAAGAGTTGGATTATCTCCCAACCAATGAAACGGAGCCATAAAAATTCCAAATTTCATTCTGTTAGGTAATGTCATGCCAATTAGCTCCCAACTGGTATTCAGGCAACCTGTTCGAAATAGGAAGTACAGGTACTAAAAAGACTAATACGCGGATGGTATCATTGGGTGTTGACGCCATTCAATGGAGACTCGATTAAATATTGTCACGGTACAGATGAACGAGCTCTAATATCGTCATAAACTCCGCACCGTCAAATGTTTTTATGTGTTCGATCAGTTTCCTGAGCATTTCGAGTCTTCCTGGGCGTCCTATAATCCAGGGATGCATGGTCAGCACGAAGCTTCTTCGATAGTTGTACAGGCCCTCAAACGCCGCCGACCAAACTTCGAATACGTGCCTAGGGCTTGCTGCCACGTTTGTCTGTCCTAGGTAGGGACTATAGTTGAAGAAAGGATGGTCATCCAATTCCCAGTGAATAGGAACTTCTACTATACTTTCTGACCCTACGTTCACAATGTAGGGAATATCGTTGCCCATAAGACTCGAGTCATATTCAAAATTTCGTTCATGGAGAAGTTGAAGTGAATTGTTACTTAGCTCCCAGCTAGGAGAACGGTATCCTGCCGGTACATTACCGGTTATTTTTTTTAGAATCGCCGTGCCCCGATCAAGGACTTCAGATTCCTCTTCTTTATTCAATGTTGCTGGAGGTTCGTGCATGTACCCATGATGACCAATTTCGTGTCCCCTCAATACCAAATCTTCAATCAATTTAATATGAGTTTCAGCGATAAATCCAGGTACGAAGAAGGATGCCTTGATCCCGTAGTCGTCCAGAAGGTCAAGTATTCTTGGCATAGCTATTGAGGGACCATACTCCCTCATAGACATCAAGCTTGGAAGATTTCTGGTTTTCGGATTCCGGTTGATTGCTCCGCTAACTCCGTCGACATCAAATCCCAGCGAAACCGGACAGCGTATTTTATCTGGCCACATTATGAATTCATTCTTTAATTAATCTTTTCTAGGATGCTTTTAATCTTTTCACAGGCGTCTGATAATGTGATCATCTCAGCTTCTTCATCGGTTCGCCTCTTGACCTCAATACACCCTTTGGAAAGATTTCGATTGCTAACTACTACCCTCAAAGGTATTCCTATAAGATCGGCGTCATTTAACTTTACCCCAGCGGTTTCTTGCCGATCGTCATATAAAGTTTCGACACCCATATCTTGAAGGTTTTTGTAAAGAGTTTTAGCTGCATCAACGACTTCATGTTTGTCGGTATTCAATCCAATAATTATGACCTCATAAGGGGCGATGTTGTGAGGCAATACCATGCCTTTTTCATCTGATAATTGTTCAAGTGCTCCAGCCAGAACTCTGCCAATGCCAATTCCGTAGCACCCCATAACGATCTTGTCCAATTCTCCAGATTCATTCGAATAATTTGCATCCATCGACGCCGAATAACTAGTACCCAGTTTGAAAACATGGCCGATCTCGATTCCTTTTTGAGTTTGGAGGGTACCTTTGCATTGGGGACATTTATGTCCCGACTCCGCCATTGCTATATCCGTTTCCAAATGGCTTTGGAAATCCCTAGGATAGTTAACATTTTTGACGTGGTAATCTTCGCGGTTTCCCCCAGCCACGAAATTTGATCCTAGACGGACAGAATCGTCGACAATTATACGTATATGCTCTATGCCAACTGGTGATGCTGAACCCGCTACAAGACCTCCCGCTTTTACCTCATCAGAAGAGGCGAGCCTTAGGTCTGATGCCCCTAACGAATTTTTCAGCTTTACGTCATTCACCTCAAGGTCACCCCTGATAGTTGCAAATACCAACTCTCCGTCAGCGCAATAAAAAACGGCTTTCAAAGTCTGCTCGTTGCCGACTTCTAATAGTCTTGCCAATTGGTCAATAGTTTTTACCCCTGGAGTGTATATTTCTTCCATAGATATGTGAGGAGTTTCCGGATTAGCAACCTTCAGGGAAGTTGCTTTTTCATCGTTTGCTGCGTACTCGCATTCATTGCACAGCACCACGGTATCTTCCCCGGACTCTGTGAGTAGAATAAACTCTTTTGAATCTTTACCGCCAATTGGACCGCTATCTGCCTCAACTATTACGGTTTTGATCCCGCAACGCTTGAAGGCCCTCTTATATGCTGCCACCATTAATTCGTAACTTTCGTCTAAGCCTTCTTGGTTAAGGTCAAAACTATAGGCATCCATCATGTCAAATTCGCGGACCCTGACGAGACCACCACGAGGGCGAATTTCATCTCTGATTTTCGTGTGAATCTGAAATAGGGTTACAGGCAGATCTCTATAGCTTTGCACTACACTTTTGACCGTCTCTGTGATCAGTTCTTCGTTTGTTGGGGGCAAAACGAGTTCCCGCTCTCTTCGATCTGTCAGTCGCATCATATCGGGGCCAAATACTTCATCTCTGCCGGAACGCTTCCACAATTCGCGGGGTTGAAGAATACTGAGTTTTAACTCCTGCGCACCTGCTGTTTCCATTTCCTCGCGGATGATTTGTTCGATCTTCCGCAGTGAACGCCACGCAAGTGGTAAATAGCTGTAAACACCAGAAGCCACCTGATGAATCATTCCAGCTTGAAGGAGCAGACGATGACTTATCAGTTCTGCTTCCACGGGTTTGTTTCGTAGAGTCCTGCCAAAGAGGATAGACATTCTCATCTATAAAGTGACCCTGGGATGATGTTCAATTCTGGTCAGCAAGTTCTCTTTCCACCTTTTGTATTTCATCCATAAGAGTTTTCAACATGTCTTTCTCATCTACGATCTTGGATTTCTTGCCTTTTCTGAAGATAATCGCACGCCCTGAACCAGCAGCAATGCCTACGTCGGCGTCCTTGGCCTCTCCAGGTCCGTTCACCTCGCATCCCATTACCGCTACCTTGATGGGGGTTTTTATTTTTTTTAGAAGATCATCCACTTCGTTCGCTAGTTTTCGTACATCAACATCGGCCCGGCCGCAGCTGGGGCACGCCACTAGAACCGGACTCTCTTTCCGAAGCTCCAATGCCTTAAGAATCTCAAATCCAGTAGTTACTTCTTTGACAGGTTCATCGCTTAAGCTAACTCTTATAGTGTCACCTATTCCTTCGTATAGAAGAATACCTAAACCTATTGCACTTCTTATACTTCCGGATTCAGCTGTCCCTGCTTCCGTAATTCCCAAATGTAGAGGGTAGGGGACTAGTTCAGCCATTCCCCTATACGATGCAACCGTAGTTGCTATGTCGAAGGCTTTCAGGGATATCTTTATTAAATCGAAATCCAGGCTCTCCAGAATTCCTATCTCCCAGAGGCCTGTTGCAATCATATGATCTACTACAGAGTAGGCCCCATCAGCTGAAGATCCTTTTTCAAGTAAATTGACTCCGTCGTTATGCCTCGATACACCGCCTGTTTTCCCTATTCCATCCACTGGTGGTAGGCTGCCAAAGTTGACTCCAATTCTGATCGGGACTTGACGTTCTTTGGCTTCTTTTACGACAAGTTTTACTTTTTCTTTATCCCTTATATTTCCGGGGTTTAGTCGGAGGCAGTCCACTCCGTTTCTTAATGATTCCAGT
>CAZZBP010000086.1:0-6815 GCA_964652755.1 uncultured Dehalococcoidia bacterium | reverse complement strand
CTAGTAAAGAGGTCGCAATTTGATAAAATTCGTGACTAGTTTTACCACGCAGGAGCGTAGCTCAGTTGGTAGAGCATCGGTCTCCAAAACCGAAGGTCCCGGGTTCGAATCCCGTTGGGGTCACCATTTCATTTCCCAATTCTAGGCATAAATAGAATAGAACATCCCAAATGGGATCTTTGATGACCGACTGCTAGGCTAACTCTTGCAGGCCGAGTAATCGACTTACAGTACCTCCAAGAATAGACTCTCTCTGTTCCTCCGATAGGAATCCAGTGTATTTACGGATAAAATCTAAGTTTTGCTGATAAGTCCAAGATCTCATCACAATCGGCATGTCTGTTCCCCACATGATTCGGTTAGCTCCGATTCGGCTTACACACTTCTCCATTGTGGGGCGAACTTGAGGCATCGGGTAATCCCACACATTTCCTAAAGCTATTGGGAATAACCATTGGAGATATAGGTTCACATTATCGAAGGCGCTCCAGACCTCTTCACAAATGTTGAGATCGTCTCCGTCAACGAACAATCGCCATCCCATTCCGTGGGTCATGATCACCTGAACCTCCGGATACCTCTCCATCCACCGGATAAGCGTTCTTACTTCTTGGATATAACTTTCTTGCTCTGGTGAGGAACGTTCTTTTAGTGAGATAAAAATAGGGATGTTCATTTTTGCCACAGCATCCCAGAAAGTATGGAACTCAGAGGTATCCCAAGCACCGGTATAACCGTACAGGTCAAGCTGAGGGGGTAAAAAATGAAGGCCCGACAGTCCTTGCACCTCAATTGCTCGTTCTAGACTAGCGATCGAATCTTCCGGCTCGGTACGTATTTTCCATTCTCTAACGTGAGCTAATCCATACAACCGATCAGGATATTTAGTCACGCACTCTGCAATGAAATCGTTTCCTATTCCCAAATAAGGGGTGCGGTGGAGTAGAGCTTTATCTACCCCGGCATAATCCATTTCTGAGATCAACCGATCTGCTGGATATGACATATCAATAATCGAGGGTGGGAAATACTGTTTTGCGAAAAGCTCCCCCTCAGAGGTCCACTCGAAGCGGCCGTTATCTGATATCTTGAAATCAGATGTCTTTAAGGCGCTTAGATGCTGCCATTCGTTCATGTTTATCAGATCTTTATTGTGTGCTCGGGTTCTATCACTAACTTTCCATTCTGGTTGATGATGAACTGCTATTGCCTGTTGAAGGTGACGTCTTAAATCGTCTGGATCTGAGAATCCTCCTGACCCTTTTAGTGGAGGGAAGGTGTAGGCATGTCCATCAAATATCTTCGAGATACCTCCTGTTAAAGAGAATAAATACAATCACAACTGTTAGCTGTTCCAACACCGTGCCTATGCTCGATTTGCGAAGAAAAGCGAGATGGCCTGAAGGGATCAAGAGTGTCTATATTTGTTCCAAACATTATCTCGGCTGCAGCTAGTATGCCAACAAGGGGCGCAAGAGTCACCCCGCTATGCATTAATGTCACATAGATATGTGACCCGGAGTCGGTGTATCCAATAACCGGCAACCCGTCTATGGGCATTGGTCTGAACCCTACTGGGACTGGCGATATTTCGGCGCCCGACAGTTCATCAAAATAGAATGAGGCTCGTTTCAGCATATCCTCAGCATGGCGTTGTGAATCGTCTTCTTCTTCATCTTCCTGGCTTCCCGCGCCAATAGTTACAATACCATCTAAATCCTGGCGGATATGCGTTTGTAAATCAGAATCGTTAAGCGGGGGTAGATGTATGGAGGCAAGGGATTGAATTATAGGGGGCAACGGTTTTGTCCTTGCCACTACGCCGGGACTCCTCAGCTGAGGGATGTGACATCCTGCTGTCATTGCTATTTCAGTGCAGTCGGTTCCCGCCGCCACAACCACGGTGTCAAAAAGTGAATCTCCGCTGTCAGTGGTGACTATTGAACCTTCACTTGAGACCCTAATGGATTTTACATATGTTCCAAGGTTCACTGTACCTCCAGTGGAGATTATTGCATCTAAGCAAGCGGCTACCACTTTGACGGGAATCACATGACCATCCATCCAGGTGTACAAGGCTGCCGACATGGGGCCTGTCTGCAACTTAGGTTCTAATGAACCAAGTTCCTCCGCTGAAATAAGTCGGGCAGGATATCCCCAAGATTGAAGCCTTTTCGATATTTCATTTAGTTTCTTTCCCTCTCTATGACTTGATGAAAAGGAGACATTTCCTCCCCAGTGCAGTCCTATATCGCTACCGATACCGTCAGCAAAACGAGACCAGAGATTCATCGAATTATGGTTTAGTTCGTGGTAACACCGTGGATGCTTATCAAATGAATTTATCCAGGCGTAAGAGTGACTAGTTGCGCCTTCTCCGGGGGAACCTTTTTCAAAAATCGTTACGTAAGCTCCAAGTTTCGACAGGTGGTATCCGACACTCGCTCCGATGATTCCTCCCCCTACTATGGCAATTCTTTTTGATGCACTCATTTATGACTTTCTCCAAAGTTCTTGGTTACCGGCTTTAATTAACCGTCAAATTTTTCATTATTGGAAGGAAATAAAGAACACTCATAGCTCAACATTTCCAGTAGCACCTGTCACAATCCCGTTTTCTATTTCCAGGCGAGCGTCACAGATGCTAAGAGTCGAAACGCGATGGGCTATCATGAAAGTTGTTCGGCCTGCCATCAAGTGTTCCATAGTCTCCATAATGCCGACTTCAGTCTCAGTGTCAACGGAGCTAGTTGGCTCGTCAAGGATTAGTATGGGAGCATCCTTTAAGAAAGCTCGTGCCAGGGCAATTCTTTGTCTTTCACCGCCCGACAGCTTCATGCCTCGTTCGCCCACCAAAGTTTCAAAATCATCTTGGAGTCCCTCGATAAATTCGATGACATTGGCCCCACTCGCAGCAAGTTCTATTTCACGCCTAGATGCATTGGGACGGCCGTAAGCTATGTTTTCGCTGATACTACTGGAGAACAAAACTGGTTCCTGAAGGACTATGGCAAATTGCGATCTAAGGTCCGCCAGGAAATACTCTCTGATATCGACCCCATCAATTAATACGATCCCATTATCTGGGTCATAAAACCTCGGAAGTAGACTTGCTACAGTGGTCTTTCCTGCCCCTGTTCTGCCCGACAAACCAAGTTTTGTACCGAATGGGATCTTGAAGCAAATATTATCTAAAACTTGTCCTCTGCCAACGTGTGAAAAAAATACGTTTCGAAATTCAACACTACCTACAACCTTTTTCAATCGTATTGAGGAATTTTTGTCTACAACATCGGGAATCTCATCCAACACCTCGAAAGCCCTTTCTGCGCTTACTAAAGAAGATTGCAATGATGATGCTTGTCTACTAATCGTTCTAAGAGGTTCATAAAGTTGGGCTATGTAAGCCAGTACCACTAACAGTTCGCCTAGAGTAAGCTGGTCATTTAGTACATTTCGGATACCCACGTATAAAACCAACGCTGAACCTACAGCAATTGTGAAATTTACCATCAAGCCGAAAATTCCTTCGGCCCAACCTAGCCAGAGGCGCTTTTTCACGACATTGTCCGCTTGCTGTTCGAACCGATCCTGTTCCCCTTTCTCCCTCCCAAAAGCCTTGACGACTCTAAAAGCCGCCAAGGCTTGCTGGACGATCTCAATTGAAAACCCCTCTAACCTTCGAGCTTCCCTGTAACGGGGACGCATCCGCGTAGTGTAGGAGCGGGCTAATATAAATAAGACCGGAGAAACTGCCAGGGCTACTACCGCCAGTTGCCAATCTATGCTGACGATTATGAATACCATGGCCACCAAAGTCAGCGACGACCCTATAGTCGGTATCACATTTTTAATTGCTATATCTCGAATCGCCGCTGCATCCATTTGAACTCGATAGACAGATTCGGCTGTTCCTCGCGTGTCGTGATATCGGAGTGAAAGACGCTGCAAGTGAAAAAATAATCTGGCCCGAAATTCTTTCAATAACCCTTGACCGGCAGATGCCCTTAACACGTAGCTCCCTAGCTCCTGGTGTTGGGTGATCAGGACGATTGAGACTTGCATAAAAACTGCAAAAACTAATATAGATAAGTCAGAGTTAATCCAGATATCGGGAGCCCAGAAAGTTATGAATTTAGGAACCAGATTGGTTCCTACCACGCTGTCAACAACTATTTTGAGTGGGACAGGGATTAAAAGAGCCAAAGGAACGGCAAAAATTCCCAATATTAGGATGGCTGATATGTGGGGCCAGTAAGGTTTGGATTGTCTGATCAATCTTCCCAACAAGTGTAAATCGCTGTAGTTTCTGGGTACCGGGGCTGATTTACGTCGAATCAACGGTATAGATCCGACGGAGACGATTCCATTATTGGGTTTGGTAGTCTAATAGTGGTGACACTTTCTCATTCATGGTTTGTGTATGAGCGTATCTTAAAATGATGAAGGGTTGTCAGCCAGGAACAACCCGCATTCTTAATTTATTGGTTGATGATTCACTGTTTTTCCTAGCCAAGACCTGGAACACGATTTCGAGTACGTGCAGATTGCCGAGAATAAACTACGTTGGTACGGTAGGCCATGCCCCCTTGAATCGGTCATAGTAATCCTCGATTGCAATTCGCGAACCGGATAAATTGTTCCACATCTTCCTACGATTGATTCTGATCCTGTCACCGAGCGATCTCTGTAGGCCCATTGCTGGTTGAGCATCCAATTTTGTTGTTATGTCGAAAACCTTGGAAGGATCATGGTTCCAGGTAGGAATCGTGGATTCAGAAACTCTGTCGAAAAGGAATTTGATCATATATCGAATGTTTCCACTCGAGTTTGCGGTTCCAGCGTGCCATATGTCGTAGTGGAGAATGAGAATATGACCGGCAGGAATCTCTGCAATCACTTGATATTTAAAATTCCCTTGAGAGGCACTTCTGTCCCGTGCCTGGTTAGAGAGCAAATGTGTACCGGGGATTAGTGCTGTCGGTCCGTTTAACTTGTTGACGTCTTGCGGGTAATACATCATCAACAACTGATGAATATGTTTATCGTATCTCTGATGCAATGAAGAAGTATCCAGCGAATCTTGGTGCCAAATTTGGCTACGGCTACCCGACGGATTTCGATGACAGTGCCTATGCTCATTCATGGAATAGTCATGACCCAGAAGGCTGCTCAAGGCCCCCCTTACCCTGGGGTGGTCATAAATTTCTGACAGCTCGGGTACTGCTTCTGTGATTTTATCGCCAGGATTGGACTCAAGGGAGTTTAAACACGCTAGGATAGACTTGTTTACTTTCTGTTGCACTCCTGTATCAAGTATTAGGTACCCCTTGATAATGAAATCCGCCACATCGTCGTCATTTAGCAGGTAATGTTCCCAGTTAGATTTTTCAGCCATCAAATTCCTCCAGTTTTTCCAATATGAATTGATAGCCAAGTATGTCCATATCTTCAGATCCACGTTGATCGGGAAAATGGATAATCCTCCATCCTTCTATTAATGCGTCATGCACTGAACTATACGGAAGCTTCGACAGGGTTGGATCGATTTCGGTGATTGAACCGGATGTAGGCTCGTAAATGGCACAGGAGAGCACCTCTGACTGGGGGTGAGTAGACTCTGCACTTAAATACAATAGTCGTTGTTTCCTCGGCATACTTTTACTCCCTGCAACTTTTTTTACGACATACGACCGAATTTATTTTAGTCGAAAAATAGGAATTTAATTGGAAGGAGGGATCCTCATCCCAACACCTGAAACATTTCCTAAATCTTGCTGTCTGGAATTTGCCATATACTGTTACATGATCAGTTAATCATAAAAACTTATGTCTATGTGTTAGATCGGGGAAATTTTCAGGGTTCAAATTTATGGGAAATGAGTGCACGTAAATTTGATTCCGAAGTGGAGGCCAGGATTTGAAATACGACACGATAATAGTTGGAGCCGGATCCGCAGGAGCCATATTGGCAACAAGATTGACCGAGGATCCTAGTAAATCTGTGTTGCTACTTGAGGCGGGTCCGGATTATCCGGATATGGAGGACCTTCCGGAAGAGGTCAAGTACGGGTATAAGACAACAAATGAAATATGGACGAGTGATCATAACTGGCAATTCACGGCGAGAGGGACGGATGAGGCCGTGATCGATATTCCCAGAGGAAAGATTACAGGAGGTTCCAGCGCAATTAACGGACAGGTCTTCTTGAGGGGCCTTCCAGAAGATTATGACAAATGGTCACAATGGGGAAACGATGAATGGAGCTTCCAGAAGATGCTTCCATTTCTCAACAAACTAGAGACAGATACTACTTACAGAGATAGCCCAGGGGATTTCCATGGTGCAGAGGGGCCGATCATTTGCCACAGATTTCTAGAGCAGCAATGGCTTCCGGGCTCGAAAGCATTTGTGGAAGCCTGCATAAGTGAGGGGCATGAATATTGCGAGGATGCTAATGCTCCAGGCACTACCGGAGTAGGCCCGATACCACTAAATAATCCTGACGGTATCAGGTGGTCAACAGCCCTAGGGTATTTAAGTATCTCACGAGCAAGACTTAATTTAACTATCAGGGCCAATGTGTCAGCCAAGAGAATTGTTTTTTCGAAAGTAGCGGGAAAAACTACAGCCACTGGAGTGGAGGTTGTTTCAGGAGGGGAAACATTTGTCGTGGAAGGTGACGAGATAATTATGTCCGCTGGCGCAATCGCTTCTCCCCAGTTACTCATGTTGTCTGGAATAGGTCCCAAACAGCATATAGAGAGTCATGGCTTAGAATGTCTCATTAATGCTCCGGGAGAGGGGCAGAACT
>CAZZBP010000085.1:0-6840 GCA_964652755.1 uncultured Dehalococcoidia bacterium | reverse complement strand
ATCCGGATTCATCATGGGACTTCAACCTAGTAATGAGAAAGAAGTTGGCTGAAAAAGGTTGGCTGACGATGGCATGGCCCGAAGAATACGGGGGGCAAAGTGCGTCACATATGATGCAAGTAATTTTTTCGGAGGAGATGTCCTATAACAGGGCTCCTGGCAGAGATGTCTTCGGAACTAGAATGATGGCACCTACTCTTATGATTCACGGCACTGAAGAGCAAAAAAAACAGTTCCTCCCTCCGGTTTCACGTGGTGATGTCCAATGGTGCCAGGGTTACTCCGAACCAGAATCAGGTTCAGACCTAGCCTCCCTCCAAACTAGGGCAGTAGAAGACGGCGACGACTTCGTTGTTAATGGCACGAAGATTTGGACTTCAAGCGCTCACAGAGCAGACCACATTATGGTTCTTACAAGAACCGACCCAGATGCACCAAAACATAGGGGAATCAGCTTCCTACTTTGCGATATGAATACACCAGGTATTACGGTCAATCCAATCATAAATATGGCTGATGACCATGGTTTTAATATGGTCACATTCGAAGACGTTCGTATCCCCAAAAAAAATCTCGTGGGGGAACAGAATAGGGGATGGTATGTAGGCGCCACTCTGCTCGATTTCGAACGTTCAGGAGTAGACTATTCGGCCGGAGCCAAGAGAACCTTGGAAGAATTAATTGACTTCGCAAAGAAAAACAGGAAAAACGGCACGTTAGTTGCTGATAACCCCGTAATGAGAAATCGCTTCGCTGACCTTGCAATTGAAGTCGAAGTTAGCAAGCTGATCTCATATAACATAGCGTGGATGCAAAGTCAGGGTCTTGTCCCAAACAAGGAAGCATCGATGGGGAAGGTATTAGGCACAGAACTCCAGCAACATGTGAGTTATACGGGAATGCAGATGTTAGGAATGCACGGACAGTTGGGAGCGGGATCAATTCATGCCCCATTAAAGGGCCGCATAGAGCACATGTATCTTACAGATGTCTCCCAAACTATTCAGGCCGGCACTTCGGAAATAAATAGAAACATTATAGCCACGAGAGGACTCGGATTACCGCGAGGATAAACTTAGAAAAAAGGGAGATAAATATGGATTTCAAGTTCGACAATGTCGAAGAGGAATTCCGATCGGAAGTTAAGGAATTCATAGACAAAGAACTGCCATGGAACTGGCGTCAAGAAGACCTTGACGCAGAAGACGAAGTTGATTCGGTTAAAGTAATGGAATTCAAGCGGAAGCTTGGTGGTCAGGGTTGGCTTACCATGGCATGGCCTGAAGAATACGGTGGACAGTCCGCAACTCACATGAGACAGGTCGTGTTTAACGAAGAGATGGCCTATAGGGGAATTCCTGCAGGAGATGCAGGGATTCGAATGGTGGGACCTATCTTAATGTTGTACGGTACCGACGAACAGAAAGAACAATTCCTACCAAGAATTGCTAACGCGGAGATCAACTGGTCTCAAGGGTACTCTGAACCCGATTCAGGTTCGGACCTGGCATCGCTTCAAACCCGAGCCGTCGAGGATGGAGATGATTTCGTGGTAAGCGGATCAAAGATCTGGAACTCCGCTCATGCCGGATCAGACTGGATGTTTATGTTAGTGAGAACCGACCCAGATGCACCGAAGCATCGGGGAATTAGTTTTGTACTGTCCGAACTAGAAACTGAAGGAGTCACTGTAGAGAAGATTCCGATGATGTGGGAAGCCTATAGGGGACTGGTAACTTTCGACAACGTTAGAGTACCTAAGAAAAACCTGGTCGGTGAAATGAACAGGGGCTGGTATGTAGGAGCCGCACTCTTGGACTTTGAAAGATCTGGGGTGGATAGGCCGGCAAGAGCAAAAAGAGTTCTAGAGGACTTAGTCTCTTTTTCTAAAGAAAACAGCAAAAATGGCAGAAAACTCGCCGACGATCCAGTAGTAAGGCATGAATTAGCGGATCTTGCGGTCCAAATAGAAACGACCAGGCTCATGTGTTACAACGTCGCCTGGATGCAAAGCCAAGGACTGATCCCCAACAAGGAAGCCTCCATCACCAAAGTCTACGGCACGGAAATGATGAATCGATTATATGGGTTTGGTGTGAAGATGATGGGAATGCACGGTCAGCTAGACCCCGGATCCAAATGGGCACCACTCCAAGGAAGGATTGAAAACGCATGGCTTAGATCCTTTGGGGGAATGGTCGCTGCTGGTACCTCGGAAATACAGAGGAATGTAGTGGCACAAAGAGGTCTAGGCCTACCCCGAGGATGACCGCCTTCTATAAGTTAGTGAACCCCTAATACAACACTGAATGAACTTTCAGAGGAGACTGAGATGGATCTAGGACTTAGCGAAGCTCAACAGATGCTAAAAAATAGTGCCCAGGAATTCCTGCAAGCAGAGTGCCCTGACACTTACGTCCGCGAGATGGAAGATGATGAGAGAGGCTTCACCACGGAGATGTGGCAAAAACTTGCCGAGCAAGGTTGGCTGGGACTCATAATTCCAGAAAAATACGGAGGAGTAGAACTTGAGTTTCAAGATCTCATCGTACTTCTTGAAGAGATGGGGCGGTATATGCTGCCAGGTCCATATTTTTCCACTGTAGTAATGGGTGGGATGTCGATCATGGAAGCTGGCACAGAGGATCAGAAGCAAGAGTATTTGCCTCGTATCGCCGAAGGACAAATCATAGTCACACTAGCATTGAATGAGCCCAGTGGAAGGTGGGACGCTGAAGGAATCCAGCTGACAGCAAATAAAAGCGGGGACGGTTATGTATTGAACGGAACGAAATTGTTCGTTCCTAACGCTCACGTGTCAGATAACCTGGTGGTAGCAGCCAGAACAGGTGAAGGAGATACTGATATAAGCCTCTTCATAGTCTCCTCAGAGGCCAAAGGTGTTACTCAGAACTTGCTAAAAACCATCGCATCTGACCGCCAATCCGAAGTTGTTTTTGAAAACGTTGAGGTCCCTTCCTCAGCACTACTAGGAGAGAGCAACACCGGGTGGGTCACTATCGAGAAAGTTCTTCAATGGGGGGCCATCGGTAAATGTGCCGAAATGTCCGGTGGTGGTCAGGAAGTATTAGATATGACCGTTGAGTATGCAAAACAACGTACACAGTTCGGACGCCCTATCGGGACGTTTCAGGCGATACAGCATCACTGCGCGAATATGGCAACTGATGTGGAGGGAGCTAAGTTCATCACCTATCAAGCAGCCTGGAAGTTGTCTGAAGGACTACCTGCAGAAAGAGAAGTCGCTATGGCGAAGGCCTGGGTTAGTGAAGCCTACCGAAGAGTATGTGCTCTCGGACATCAATCACATGGTGCCATAGGCTTTACCAAAGAACACAATATGCAACTGTACTCGAGGAGAGCAAAAGCAGCCGAACTAGCATTTGGCGATGCAGACCTCCATCTCGAGAAAGTAGCCGAAATCATAGGCCTTTAATTCCATACCCTCAGTACGGATGAATTGATTGCGACGTCTTACTTCGTGATGCTTCATCCGAAAAAATACTGCGTTAAGTGCACCGATTGAATTACATCATCTTATGATTGCTACGCGCTGAAGTGTGCCAGCTTCCGCACTGAGACAACAACTAGAGAAATCAATTGAGTGAATCAAATAATCCTTACATAATTTGTGAAGATCTCTTCAAAATCTATAAGGTCGCTGATTTAGAAGTTGTGGCCCTCAGAGGACTAGATCTCAAAGTCGACCGAGGAGAGGTTATAGCCATTGTTGGAGCAAGCGGAAGTGGCAAAAGTACACTTCTCAACATTCTGGCCGGTTACGATAATCCCTCAGCTGGCAATATAAGGGTAGGCAAACGAGATTTACTTAGAATGAATCCTGGCGATGTAGAAGAGTACCGAAAATCAGAGGTGGGATTTATATGGCAGCAGACGAGCAGAAATCTATTTCCATATTTAACAGCACTTGAAAACGTTACTTTACCGATGATGCTAACAAGTGTGAAGGGTACCGAACGAAATGAAAGAGCGTCACGATTACTGAATATAGTAGGGCTCGATCACCGGCTTGATCACACACCCGAAAAACTTTCTGGCGGGGAACAACAGCGTGTAGCAATAGCAGTTGGGCTGGCCAATAATCCTGCTCTCTTGCTTGCAGACGAACCAACAGGGGAACTTGATGACATCACTGCTTCAGAGATCCTCGATCTCTTTGGACAGGTCAATAATGAGTTGGGTACAACTATTGTGATAGTCACACACGATCCCGACATAGCTTACAAGGTCGGAAGAGTAGTCCTGATTCGCGATGGAAAAACTTCCACGGAAATACGCAGGAGGGTGTCTTACCAGAGCATATCTGGATCGGCAGACACTGAAAAAGAGTTGGAAGAATTCATCCTCGTTGACGGAAACGGAAGAATTCAGGTGCCTCGAGATATACTTGAGGAGCTAGGCATCGGAGAACGGGCCAAAGTAGAAACCAGCGATGGTAAAGTCATCATAGCTCGCGGAGAATAATTCGTGACCAATGTTTGAGCCACAAGACGGCACTGTGCCAAAAGACGATGCTCTTATACGCACTATTGACCTTTCAAAGGATTATATGCTTGGCACAGACACGGTAAAAGCCCTTACAGACATCAACTTTCAGGTGTATCCCGGTCAATTCATAGCTATAGTTGGCCGTTCCGGGTCAGGCAAAACGACTTTGTTAAATATTATGGCGGGACTGGACAAGCCTACCTCAGGGAGTGTGGTCTTGCGAGGCAAAGATATCGGGAAAATGGGAGAGAAAGATCTTACTCAAGTTCGGCGACATACTATTGGGTTCATATTTCAATCGTTTGGATTACTTCCTTTGCTTTCTGCATTTGAGAATGTCGAATTACCATTACGTATATCGGGAGTAGGGGCCGGGAAACGCCAAATCCGAACCCGCGAAGTATTGGAAATGGTCGGGCTTTGGGAACGTGCTAATCATCGACCATACGAACTATCTGGCGGCGAGCAACAGCGAGTGTCAATTGCTCGTGCAATTGTTAACAAACCACCTCTTGTCCTTGCCGACGAGCCGACTGGGGAACTCGACTCCAATAACGCACGCTCAATCTTTGGTCTGTTTAAAGATATGGTGAAAGAGCAAGGAATCAGTGTCGTATCGGCCACACATGATTCCACGCTTCTATCGTTAGCCGATGAAGTGAAAGAGATCAGAAACGGCCATCTCGAGGATAGTGTTGTATCTGAAACCGCCGAGAGATTTCGTTAGCCGTTCGTAATACCGTAAAACTGATAGTCCTTAACCCGCTAGCATATCCATATCAAGTAACCTAAGGTTAAGAGTACCCCCTTTGCCGGATAATCAGTCCAAGGAACCTTGGATTATGTCCCCTCAAGCTGTTCAATAAGTCTTCAACGCGGGATTTGTATTGAAATCAGCAGATATCCTTACCTCAGAAGCACGTGAACGTCTGAAAAAGTTCCTTTCTAAACCTTTGAGTGCTTCAACAGGTGAAATTTCAAGAACGCACCAGGAATACACTGCTTGCTTACCCTATGTATGCCATTTCTCTTCTGTCTGCAGTGTCAAAAGAGACCGCCCTACAAAAGTATTAGTAAGAAAGTGCCTCAGGTTCAATTCAACAGATCAAGAAGAGCGATCGGGCATATCTGAACTAGCTATCGACTTGCTAGCTAAAAGACGAACGGATGGCAAACCTCTATCTTCTTCAACCATTGAAATGTTGGACCGTATTAGGCCAAACGGACCTCTAAGGCAACAAGTATAATCTGCTCCTAACATTAACTTGAAATACTGGGAGCGAGTACATATATGAATCTATTTAATCTATCGGGCAAGACAGCTTTGATAACGGGGGGCAACGGGTGTATCGGATACGGCATAGCAGAAGGCCTTGCTCAGGCCGGCGCCGATATAGTTATAGCTGCAAGGAACAAAACAAAAACGTCCGAAGCAGTGAATTCCATCAGAGAATTAGGTGTCAATGTGAGGGGCGTAGAAGTCGACGTTGCGGATGAGGCATCAATAAAAAATATGGTTAAAGGAGCAACGGATTTAACAGGGCACGTGGACATCCTCGTGAACAACGCAGGCATAGGAATCAGAAAGCTTCCCCAAGAGTATCAACTCGAGGATTGGAACAAAGTTTTGGATATAAATTTAACTGGCTCTTTTCTGTGTGCCCGTGAACTTCATTCGCACATGAAAGAAAACGGTGGAGGCAAGATAATCAATATAGGATCCATGACCTCGATTTTTGGTCTTGACTGGGCGGACGCCTATGCCTCCAGCAAAGGTGGCGTGGTTCAACTTACGAAAACCCTCTCCGTTTCCTGGGCTCGGGATAATATTCAAGTTAATACAATCTTACCAGGTTGGATTCACACAGACCTCACCCGAGGAATAAGAGAGGATTTCCCAGATCGATATAGCCATATACTATCCAGAATTCCAAATGGGCGATGGGGTGAACCTGCAGATCTGGCTGGAACATCCGTGTTTCTGTCCAGCCAAGCATCCAACTATGTGACGGGTATCTCAATCCCGGTCGACGGGGGATACACTTCTTTTTAGAGATCAGACTCTTAACTTATCTACATCCCTAATACGGTGATAAATAATGTCCAAGGACATCCTACTATCCATAGAAGACAACATTGCAACAGTAACGTTCAATAGACCAGGCCAACACAACTAAATTAGTTATGAAGGCTGGCAACTACTTTCAAAAACGATCAGTGAGATAGCTCAAGAAAACTCTGTGAAAATTGTTATTTTCACCGGTTCTGGTAACCGATCGTTTTCCGCAGGTGCTGACATAAAAGATTTTG
>CAZZBP010000084.1:6554-6860 GCA_964652755.1 uncultured Dehalococcoidia bacterium | reverse complement strand
ACAGTGGTCCCATTGGAGGAACATTCTCCTTGCCAGTGACCTCATAATTTGAAAATGTCTTAAGAGTAAGGCCTTGCAAATATCTGCAGATCGGGTATAGCGTTTCCATCCTTTAAATCTCTGTCATATCTAATATCTTTCTAACAACATCATTTATAGTCAATTGACTGGTATCGATCACGACGGCATCTTTTGCCGGATATAGCGGTGACTCTTTTCTGCCGGAATCGATCTGGTCTCTATTTTCAATCTCTAACTTTACCTTTTCCAAGGTTGAATTCTCCTTGTTAGAGAGATGTTCAGTGT
>CAZZBP010000084.1:0-6540 GCA_964652755.1 uncultured Dehalococcoidia bacterium | reverse complement strand
AACGCCCTGACGTCAGGCGGCGCTTCCAAATAAACATTTACAGGAGCGTTTTGTAGGACTACGGTTCCTATATCCCTACCGACCATAACTATCGGCCCCTTGCTTGCGATTATTCGCTGTTGATCAATAAGGGCTCTGCGAACCCCGGAAACCTTGGATACGTGGGACACCGTCTCTTCTACGCGTTGGTTTCTTAATTCTCTCGTTATGTTGCCGCCATCTACTATCAAAACATCATCCTCGCCGTGGCTTATCAACTCCATATTGGCCTGAGCTGTAGTTTTCGACATTTCGTTCGGCTGATCGAGGCGTACCGCTTTTTCTAAGATGAGCCAGGTTGCTGCCCTGTACATGAGGCCAGTATCGAGAAATCTCCAACCGAGTGCATGGCTGACACGTCTCCCGACAGTTGTTTTTCCCGATGCAACGGGACCATCTATCGCAATTTGTTTGAGCATGTCAATAAGAGTGCCACAAATGTTTATATTCATAAAGCGGACAGCACATTTGGTTTGAATAAATGTGCTACAAATTGGATAAAACTTGAGGCAAATACTTTACATCAATATAATCCTCATGACCCAATTAAACTAAGGAGAATTATTTGACATGAGTCCGAAAATTGTCATGTACGGTCCAGATGAATCTTTACTTACCCAACTTCAAGAAGCTGCCCAAGATGGATCAGAAATTGCGTGGGTTGATTCCAACTTATCTTATGAAGAGGCTTCTGTCGCTATGAAAGACACAAGAGCGGTAATTCTTGGTGGAACTGTTGACTTTGGGGTTGAACTTGCCGCCAAGTGTTCGGAACTCCGTTTGATTCAGACTACGAGTGCAGGCACAGACAGGCTAGATAAGGCTGCTTTAGGTGAGCTTGGAATTAAAGTGTCGAATAATGGTGGGGGAAATGCCGTTGCCGTTGCAGAACATACTATAACGCTTATGGTCGGCGTTTACAGAAAATTACATTTGCAATTTCAAAATGTTCAGGATGGTAACTGGATTGGTGACATACGGGCTAATTGGTTTTCACAGGCCCATGAACTGACTGGTAAAACAGTAGGCATAATTGGTCTGGGGAGGATTGGTTCAAGAGTTGCTAGCAGGTTACAAGGTTGGGAATGTGACTTAATTTACGATGATATTATTGCTCCGGACCCAGAGATCGTTTCCCAGTTGGGCCTCAAGAAAGTTGAACGAGACGAACTACTTGGGACTTCTGATTTGATCACGCTTCATGTTCCGCTTAACAGGCAGACGAGGGGCATGATTAGTGACAGAGAGTTTGACCTTATGAAATCTACTGCAGTGCTTATTAACGCCTGCAGGGGACCTGTGGTTGATGAAGCAGCTTTCGTAAGAGCTATGAATGAAAACAAGATAATGGCTGCAGGTGTCGATGTTTTAGAAGTGGAGCCAACACCTGAGAATAATCCATTGATTGAGATGGACAACGTTCTTATCACCCCCCATTTAGCGGCATTTACGCAAGAGGCAGGTGAAAAGAGCAGAGCCTTTGCTATGTATAATAGCTCCCTGGTTTCTAGAGGGGAGGATCCTGAATCAGTGGTACTTCCTGACGATTAATAGATCACTTACGTTGTCTTTTCAGGGTCTTTAATAAAATTAGGGGAGACGTGTTTAATAGAGAAGTCGCTTGTTCTGGACTCAGTCCGGCTCCTATTGCTACCTTATTTGCATATTCACGTGTCATGAGATCTTGAGGCTCGTGAGCGGCAGAATCTAAGATCAGCTGGGCTCCAGCCATGGCGGCAGTTTTGACAACATGACCATTTGCAAGTCCATGCCCTTTCCTGGCAGATATTTCTAAGAAAACTTTATTTGATGCTGCGATGGAAGCTTCTTTCTCGGTAATTAGACCTGGGTGTGCCAGTATGTCCACGTTGTTGGATGAGACAGCCGCCATGTTGGTTCCGGGTTCCACGGGTTCAGATATGGTTTCCCCGTGGACGTTGACGATATCGGCGCCTAATCTTCTTGCTTCTTTAGCTAGCCTATCTATATCCCCTTTGGGGGTATGTGTTATTTCGATACCTGGCATTACTTTGATATCCCAGTGTTTCTCGGCCAGTTCACAATCTTTCTTTAGGGCCGTTAATATGAATTCAAGGTTTCCAGGACCGACGTGGTCTGTAATTGCCATGACCTCATATCCGATATGTACCGCTCTTCGAATTAGTTCTATAGGGGATAGAACGCCGTCACTCAAGAAAGTATGTGTATGAAAATCGTACATGGTTACTCCAAGGGATCGGATATGGGATTATAAAAAATCAGCGACTATCTCAGATGTGAACTTACTAACGGATTCTACTACTTGTTCTGTGGAGTCTCCGGCCATAGATATTACGAGATAATCTAGTCCCGCCTCCTGATATTCAGCCAAATCCGATTGTATTGAATCGATTTCCTCAGTGAGGGGAATGCGATCGCTAGATGTGTCTTCAAGATCTTTTCCAATCGAAGCTGCGCACCTTAGGCTTATTTCCAAGTCGCGGATATCTCGGCTCTCCTCATCACACACATTTTTTTCATTGCTGTTTCCAAAATATAGCTTTCTCATTTTTGGAAGATCATTCTGTTGTTGTGCAGATGTGTCATTAAAAAATCGGATGTTGATGTTAAATGCAAAATTATTTAAATTTGCCTTCATACTGCATTGCCTCGGGGAGTTCGTCGATAACTCCCAAGGCAAGAAGGGTCCGCATAGCGGTGAATTCCGCAGATTCTTCTAGTGTTGTGATGGGTAGATAAAACGGGGGATCTGAAGGGATCACCGTGGCACCATAAGAGGACACTTTGGCCAAATTTGTTAGATGTACATTATTAAGTGGACTTTCTCTTGGTACTATGACGAGTGGTCGTCTTTCTTTCAGACATACATCTGCAGCCCTTCGGGCCAAGTTGTCAGATATCCCATTGGCTATCGCTGACACAGTTGCCATGCTTGAAGGCACAACGGCCATTCCCATTGTTGGATATGTACCGCTGGAGATAGAAGCCTGTATGTCGCCTATTGAATAATTAGTAAAATTAAGAGATTCCGACCAGCGCTCTAATGCTTCTCCGAAAGACTCATCCATTTCTTGTCGCCACACAATTTTTGAAGGATTAGATGCGACAACTGCAGTAGGTATATTTTTGTTCAATAAAGCTTCAATAGTCTTTGAAGCCAGTATTGACCCGCTAGCGCCTGTGATCGCTATTATCACGGTTTTTTTGTGAAATACTTTGTTAGTCATTTCCACACGAATACAGAGAGTAACGTTCCTAACAACATTGTTAAAGATACAAATGCATTAATTCTCATAAAAGCCATACCTAGCCTTGTTAGATCATCTGGTTTGACTAGTTTGTATTTATAGCCTAGGAAGCATCCTGCAATCAAGCAACTAGCATAGTATGGTGCTGTTAGTTCCATCCATATTCCCAATGATGTTAGGCAAATCAACGAACAGATATCTAGTAATTGGGCTATTCGGAATGCGGTATGTACACCGAACTTTCTTGCCACTGAATGTAACCCTTCCCGTAACTGAAACTCTATGTCTTGGCAGTGGTAAATAATGTCAAAGCTACCTGCCCATAGCGCCACAGATAAAGATAATAGGACAGGCTGCCAGCTGAGGGATCCTGTTACCCCGATCCATGCTGCAGAAGGAGCGATCGCGAGCGCCCAGCCGAGGAGCAAATTCGCAGTCCAAGTGAATCTTTTAGTATAAGGGTAAGCAACTAAATAGGCGGCAGCTATCGGTGCGAGAATGAATGCAAGGTTATTTAACAGCCATGCTGCGACCATAAAAACACAAATTGCTGCCAGGCCCGGGATTGCGAGATCGAATACCGTTAATATCCCGGATGGAAGGTGCCTGAATGAAGCACGAGGGTTTCTTGCATCTATATTCCTATCTATAATTCGGTTCGCAATCATTCCAACTGTCCTCGCAGATACCATAGCAACAGTGATCCAGATGAACTGGTAAAGAGTAGGTAAGCCTCTTCCGGCCAGGATCATCCCTATATAGGCAAAAGGTAAAGCAAAAACGCTCTCTTGAAATTTGATAGCGTCAAGGAAATACGATAGCCTGGAAAAACCTTTTGCCCGTGTTGGTGCTGTCACAACCCGTACTCAGTCCATCTCCTGTTAACCAGTTCTTTAATTTCTTGGGACATTGTGATGTCAGGGGGCCACTCCCTGTTCCTTCCGTCGTCAGAGTTTTTTGCTGTAGCGTCGATGCCCATTTTGCTGCCAAATTTTGGAACGGTGCTGGAATGATCTAGATCGTCCACCGGTCCTTCTAGCATGACCACGTCAGCCTCAGGATTTATGTTGCTTGTGACCCGCCACGCTACCTCTGATAAGTTTTGAACATCTACGAAGTGATCAACGACAATTATGGTTTTTGCCAACATCATTAACCCGAGGCCCCATAGTGCGTTCATGACTTTACGGGTATGGCCTGGATATTCCTTTTTCATCGAAACAATTACCAAGTTATGGAATACTCCCTCAGCAGGCATGTTTATATCTTTTATTTCAGGCAAGGTTAGTTGCAAAGCAGGAAGCATTAATCTCTCAACGGCCTTTCCCATAAAGAAATCCTCAGATGGTGGCCTGCCTACGATTGTTGCTGGGTAAATAGGATTTTTTCTATGTGTAATTGCCGTCACATGAAATACCGGAAAATCATCCTCAAGGGAGTAATACCCGGTATGGTCGCCAAATGGACCCTCAGGTTTTAGTTCACCGGGAACGACATATCCTTCCAGGATATATTCGGCATTCGCAGGAACTTCCAGATCTACAGTCTTACAGTGAACCATTTCAACAGGTTTGCCTCTCAACAGTCAGGAAACCGCTATCTCATCCATGTCGGGAGGTATGGGCAGCGCACCACTCCAAATTGTTGTTGGATCTCCTCCCAACGCGACGGCGACTTCTAGTCTATTCATTCCTTTCTCTTGGCCCAAACGATAGTGGCTGGCTCCAACCTTGTGGGTTTGCCAGTGCATACCGGCGGAATCTTTCCCGTAGACTTGCATACGGTATATGCCAACATTTCGTCGTCCGGATTCCGGGTCCTTGGAGATCACTAGAGGTAAAGTAATATATCTACCTCCGTCCATGGGCCAGCACTTCAGGTTGGGTAAAGCTTCAAGATTAATGGAGTCACCCATTAAAACCACTTCTTGGCAGAGACCGCTCTTAACAAGTTTGGGTTGAGTCCGTGCCATTCCTACCAGGTCTTTCAAAGCTGTTAATTTTTGGATCAAAGAGGAAGGAGGTGTTTGTACTAAGCCCAGTATGTCTCGTACTTTTTCTGTCAGGTCGTTTGCAGTCTCTACCCCTAAAGCCCATGCAGTCCTCTGGTGAGTACCGAAAATATTTGTGATTACGGGAACTTCAAACCCTTTCACGTTTTCGAACAAAAGGGCAGGTCCGCCCGATTTAATAGTCCTGTCAGTTATCTCAGATATTTCAAGGTCCCTTTCTACAGGGACGGTAATTTTCTTAAGCTCATTTTTGGAATCTAGGAAACTGATAAACTCTCGTAGATCCATATAAGACATTAGTTGTTTCCTCTTTCCCGAATCTCTGACGAAGACAGGTCAACTCTATATCTGGATTCTGGAATTTCTTCTAACAGGTGTTTAAAACGAGACGGTACTTCCATGTCGGATAGCCCGCGAAACGAAGTTTCAGTTAGTCTGCCTGCAACAAGAAAAGAACATCCGTTTTCCTCTATCTCCTGAAGAGATCTATACATTTCCAGTTCCTTACCCTCGTAATAAATGGGATCGATAAGCCTAATAGCAGTGTCGTAACCAATTACGAAAGTATTATTTGGGTAAAGACGGGATTTCTCAGAAAATAAAGGAGAGCGTGAAACAAGGACTTCAGTATGTTTAGGAAATTGCTCTAACCTTCTAATGACCTCATTTGAAGTTAGCGAAGCCTTGTCCACGTTAGTAACCGAAATTTCAAATGCCAATGTAGTGTTTAAGATCTTCTCTGCAACTTGGGCCAACTGTTTGTGTCCATCGTGTAGAGGATTAAACGAACCTGACAGTATTGCGCCTGAAAAAACGCCATCCTCCACTATCAATCCATTAGACCTAATGTTGTAGGATTCAATTTGACCTGATAAGAGTGACAATGTAGGGGAATCGAATGTTCTGCTGGTTGTTTTGATCGTTTCGGACTCATTTAGTTTTAGTTCAATAGAAGTGTCGTTGAAAATGAATCTGCCCAATTCTCTGATCAAAAACTGGCTAACAGTTTCCTCTTCTTCCTGTCTGTTTCGTAGTCCCTTTTCTAATTCCAAATGCGTGCAAGTGTGTCCTCCTGCTCCCCATATCGCGATGAAAGCATGATTGAGCCCTCTACGTTTCCGATTTGTTGTTATAGCACCTGTACAGCCGATTCCTATGACCGCGATATCATCTTCTCTAAGTTTGACCGCCCTTCTATATGCTGTTCTAGCCATCGAGAACGCAGTTGTTCCTGAAACGGCT
>CAZZBP010000083.1:0-6910 GCA_964652755.1 uncultured Dehalococcoidia bacterium | reverse complement strand
CACGCCTCTCGATCGCAATTCTTCAACATTGAGCATATCTGATGACCCTAGCGTAAGGGCGATTTTGTTACCTCTGAGATCAACAAATAATAGGTTTCTCAGTCGCCCTTCCTCTTGATTCCAGACTAGTGGACCGATATCTGTGACTGCATTATTTTCAAGGTGGATTTCTGTTAGTGCACTCATTGACTGCAATGGTGACAGTTCGTCAATCTGGTTGTTATGTAGCCAAAGATTTTCTACATTCGTCAGTGACGAAAGTCCTGATATTTCACTGATACTGTTTTCTTCTAGTCGCAAATAGTCCAGGTTGGTCAGGTTTGCGAGGGGACTGATATTGCTGATCTGGTTGCCGTTTAGCCACAAGGTTCTAAGCCCAGTTAGAATTTCCAGGGCACTGATGTCGCTGATTTGGTTGTCACCCGCGTTAATAAAGTTCAAATTGGTCAGGTTACGCAGGGAACTGATGTTACTGACATCATTTCCATAAAAATAGAGTACCTCCAAATTCCCTAGATATTCTAACGGGCTGAGGTCACTGATTTGGTTCTGTGCGATTCTTAGTTCGGTTAAGTTAGCAGCATGTTCAAGGCCGGAGATATCGTCGATATTCTTCGCGCCAATGTCCAAGTAAGTCAGGCTGGCCATATCGGTTGCTGTAATGTCATCCTGACTTGATTTGTTCAGTACCGTTCTTAATGCTCGAGCCAACTCTATATCCGGGATTACGATTGAAGAGGATGAAGATACAGTTGCGGATGAGCCTGAAATTATCCCCGACCAGATAGAGAGGTTGTCAACTAATCCCTTGAAGACAGTAGCGTTCGAAAAGTTAGTCAAAGCTATAGCTTTATCATAAGGGTTACCGGTAATGACATCTAGGGCAAAGTCACCGGGCAAAGTGTGATCAATTATCCTGTCTGTTCCCAAATACAATTCAACCTTTCTGTTGTCTAAATCGAAAGTGGCCGTGACGCTGTACCAGGTATTTCGGGCTACTTTGAAATTCGAAGGAATCGAGTAGTCCTGGTTGTTTAACGAGATTCCCAATTCTTCGTCACTATTCAGATAAATGCCGAACCATCTATGTCCCCTTCCCCCAACAATTATTGGGAAATAATAAGAGATTTCTGTGTCGGCCTCTATCAAGAAGTCAACTTCCATAGAAAACGCCTCGAAATTGAAATCAGGGATCGAGACAGATACCTCGGGGTGTACTCCACCACCACTGGGATTGTAATAACTGCCGCTCGTGCGTAGTACCTGATTTTCGTAGGACGTATTAGTTAGAGAGATTGAAGGTCCCCCAACTACAGAATTATCAGGAGAACCATTGAATTCAAACTTAGCCAAGAGAATCGGCTCAGAGTTAGAGTTTCCTATGATCCGATCTAATTCTGCGACCTCCACTCCCCTGGCTTTTAGTGTTTCGACGTTTTCCAGGTCGTCAGAACCTTCCCAGAGCTCGAGTGAATTGTCGCCAAGCCAGATCGTGGTGTTCCCATCAATCGTGTCGTTATTAACAAGAGGTGAAATGTCCTCTATATCGTTATCGCTAAGTAGCAAAAGGTACGGATCGTTTAGATATTCAAGAGCCGAAATATCGGACACTGCGTTTCCCCTGATGTCCAGTCTGGCCAGGTTCTCAAGGCCGGCCAGTGAAGATATGTCCGTTATCTGGTAGGTCCCGTTGCTTATGAGGTCCATGCTGGAAAGTGAATCCAGGGACGACAATGCCGATATGTCAGTGACATGGTTGTAGCTCAGAAGGAGCAAGTATAAATCACTCATCGAATTGAGCGGGCTGATATCAGAGATATTGTTCTGCCTAATATCCAGTATTTCCATGCGTACGAGAGATTCGAGGGAGGAAATATCGCTTACATCATTAGCCTGCAGGGTCAGATCAACGAGATTGGTCAGTCCCTGAAGCGCAGATATGTCTTCTATACCGTTTACCCCGAGGTCGAGTTCTTTCAGATTAACTGCATACTGGAGCCCCGATATATCCATGATCCCTGCATCCCGTGCGCTCAGCTCGGTTAAGCCTGCAAGATCTGATTTAGTAATCTGATCACCGGGGGCTATATTTAAAGCTTCTTGTATGATGCCCAAAAGGTTGGCATCGGGGATGCTTACTTCGGGTAAGGTGACTTCAGCTGCAGTAATCACACCGGCTTCAATCGTGTATCCCCCAGTGCCGGAAGCAGAACTCACTCGCACCGTGTACTGGCCGCTCTGTTGGAGAATCCAACCATAGATTATGGCATTTGCAGAACCTCCTGCGCCACCTGATTGGGTTTCCAGGTTTCCGCTGGAATTAATTAACTCAACGTAGACATCGATATCACTGGTTTCGGAAGGGCTGACAGATACAGTAAACCCTATACCGGTTGTCCCGTTAAAGTTCCACTCATCATAATCACCAACATAGTTTATAGAGCCGTTGGCAAGCTCGTTGTTGTCTAATCTGCCACCGTCCACATCTCCTGAACGGTCTGGTGTAGGCGTAAGGGTTACTGTTGTGGATGGTGTTAGAGTAGGGATTGCGGTCGCTATTGGTGCCGGAGTAAAAGCGGGCAGCACATTGATTCTTCCACTCGCGGCCTCCCTGTTGTACGGGTTATTTGCAACAGTGGACATTAATCTGAACTCATATGTACCAGTTTGTTTTGGGGCCACAAATTCTATAAAACCGGCACCTTCTGAACCTATCTTCTTATAACCCTTGAAAGAGGTATCGGGGTCTTTCGAATTGAACATTCCTATCCAACCGTCTTTTTTACCAGCCATGCCTGTGTAAGTAACGGTTATTTTGTCGCCTGCCCTGAAAGTTTCTCCACTTATCTTTAGTTCTGGTACAGATACTACTAATTTCCTATTGGGTACAGGAGTGGCCGTTGCCAAGGGAACTGGTGTTGGAGTTGATACAGGAACTGGAGTGGAGGTGGGGAGTGGAAACGTTCTAACCCGAGTAGGGATGGGTTTAGGTTTGGGTGTTGCCGTCGGGTTGGCAATTTCCGTTGGGACGCCTAGTACCGCTGAGGCAACCGCTCGTACGGCAGCGGTTGCAGTGGGAGCTTTAATTTGTGTCACAGTTAGAGGAACTTCTATCGTAGGTACAGATTCCGACGCAGCCTGGTCGTATCTAATACCCAGAGCAAATACGGAAAACCCTGGAGTCTCTGCTGAAAATCTCTCATAGAACTCGTTTCCCGAACCTACTATAGAACCTAAGTGTCCTGTTTCAAGATACCTCCATTCTTCTTCATGCCTGAATAGCTGAACATCCTCAAATGATAGGGATTGGTTTTCCAGCCATTCCGTCAGCACATGGAATTCAATGGTTGCTGGCAAGTAACCCGTATCATTCGGCCCCTCAATACTTATGTCGATCACCCGTACAAATAATGCGTCTGCTGGTGGCACGGGAGAGGCATTTACTGGAATTGGTTCAATGGAAAGGCTTGAATCCGATGGAATATCAACGTCAAAATCAACTCTGGAAACTTGAAATAGGTCTGCAAAGTCAACCATAGGCACAATAGCTCTATAGGAGCCATCTGCCCTGATTTCTATGGGAATAGCCTCAACATCCTCCTGTACTACGACTGTCGGTACAGCCAATTTAGGGATCGGACTCTCAACTACAGCCTCTGTCGGTAGTCCCAAGAAACCCCTTGCCTGTTCCATAACCCTGGACGCATTTATAGTGAAGAAAATAATCGCAGCTATGAGGCTCATGACAGCTATAGCTCTTGCCCATATGGAGGGTCTGAGCACTACTTCAACCGCTCCACTTAATCCCTGCTGCGGCTGCTCGGGAGTGACACTGATCCTGTCTATTTCGTTCAGGTTCCGAACCTGCTCAAGAGATACCTGGTGTTTTTGCTGGTCTATGTCAGCACGCTCTTGGAGAGTTAGCCCCCAGCTTATGGAATAGTCCTGTATGTGGAGTCCGAACGCGCCGAGGGTTCCCGATATCTCACGCTGAATGGACTCTCCAATCTCCCTTAGCAGAGGCCTATTCCCTCTCAACTCTTCGAAGGTGTGCTGGTTAAGGTCAAGCCCGAGAACCTTTGCGTGTAGGTCATCTCTTATCTCGGATGCGATATCGTAGCGGTTGAGTACGTTCTTTCCCCTAAGTAGCAGGAGAGTGTTCTCAGCAAGTTCTTCATCCACCTCAATCCATAGGTTGATACGTGCAGGGATTACCTGGTTATCACTAGTAAGGATAGGTAATCCGAAAGCAAAACTCTTATGCCCTGTGGCTGCAGTGTCATCGTCGCCCAACCAGAAGACGATGTTGAATCGTGTCTTGGTTGCCTTGTAGACCTCCATATTCGGTCCGAGGCCTACAAGTGACATGAGCGATTCCACGAGGGAGCGAGTAGGCTTTCTCTGCTCTGAGTAGACGTCTTTTATTTCACCGTTTTTCCTGATGATTACTATTTCATCAGCTCCAGCCTGTACATTACGCCTGAATCCCTGCCGATCGTCCTTTCCTACTTCACCAAGTACGGTGTATCGACCCTGCCTTCTCCAATCGCGACCTGTAGGTTCAGGTTCATGGGGGTCAGAGAGGTCCTGCTGTCCCATTGCGGCAGCCCCACTTGCTGCCCTAGGTGGTGAGCCTGACAGTGCTCTCAGGGCGGATGCCATTTCCTGGGCGTTCTGATATCGATCACCGGGATCTTTCTCCATGCATTTTCTGACTATCCCTGCCACGTTCGTAGGCACATGGATGGATGACGGAAAGTCAGGCACAGGGTCGTTGAGGTGCATCTGGGTAAGCTGCATAGCAGAGCCCTGGTAGGGAGGAGCTCCCGCTAACATTTCGTATAGAGTGATGCCTATTGAATAAATATCTGAGCGAACGTCCGGCGATTCTTCTCCACGGCATTGTTCCGGCGACATGTAAAGCGGCGTGCCGACAGCGCTCGCAGAGGAAAGGTCCGTTGCTCGCGCTATACCGAAGTCCGTTATTTTTGGTGAGCCGTCCGTGCCTATCAGTATGTTGTGAGGCTTTATATCCCTGTGCACGAATCCCATGGAGTGGGCGTAGGCAAGACCATCACATATCTGGGCTGCTATATCCACCGCTCTTGCCGTGGATATAGCGCCGTCTCTCTGCAGTTCTTTATCGAGACTGTCGGGGAAATACTCCATCACGATACATGCGTAATCCCCGTCGATCTTGAAGTCGAATACGGTTGCAATGTTTTGGTGTGAGAGACCCGCTGCCAGCTGAGCCTCGGACATGAGGCTATCGACGTATTCCGGCTGAGTGGAAACAAGCTGGTTCATGACTTTTACAGCCACAGTGCGCTCGAGCAGGGTATCTCGGCCAAGATAGACAGTTGCCTGACCGCCTGCCCCGATCCTTTCCCTCAGCTCGTATCGGTCAATTCTTTCAAGCACTAAAGGTTATACACAGTTTGATTGGTCTGTTAAAGGCAGAAGTTATTAATTTGCATGCGCACGAAGATTCAAAGGCATCGGTTAATCTGCCTTCATGTTTTTTTAGTTTATATATCCTTAATAGTTACTCTTTATCGTTCAGTAGAAGAGTCTTATCTTCATCACCACTGGAAGTTGGGGCAGGGTCACCGTCCCCGGATTTTCGTCCCCTCATCTTGAGGATGGCGTCACGACTACGCCTTACGTCGGCGCTACGCTTCGACTGAACGGCCTGTCGGTCAACATCAAATACCTCGACGATTCTGTCGAGGTTGATTTCGCTTTCTTTGCGATCTACTGCGAGGTCCTGGAGCTGAGCCTCAAGCTCTTCCTCAGGAATCTCGTTGATCTTTTTCCATATGCCTTTCTTTTCGAGTTCCTGTTTCTTGTCAATAATGTCCAGGGTGGAATCGATGACTGTCATGCGGGTTATTACTTCCTGTAAATCCTTCTCTGCCCTGTCCTTGGTTTTATTGACCTGGCCCATCTTGTATGCCGCGGCATCCACCTCTCCGTCGGTGACACCAGGCTCGGAAGCCGACTCAAGCAAACCGTCATGTTGCTCCTGGGCATGGCGGATACGAACTATCAGCTGATCCTGCTTTACTTCCTGAGTTAACCGCTCCTTCTTCAGATCATTGACTTTTAAGTCTTGAAGCTTTCTCGCTCTTCCAAATCCGAATAATCCCATTGTTAGCTCCTTTTACTAATAACCCTAACTTTCTCTCCATTAAGGCCTTCATGCTCACTTTCGGTGACCTGTTTTTCCTTACTTAACTGGCTTATGACATCTTTTACGACGTCTGATCCAAACCGATCTTCAAACTGCTCTATGACAAATACTTCTCTATCCACTGCCTGGAGAGTAGTCAAAATGTAGGCACGACACGCCTCCTGCATAGCCTTGTCTGCTTCTTCCTCATCCTTTCTTAATCTCCATTTACTTCTACTGGGCTCAATATAAGGTGTTAACGGCTCCACCTCATCCGACGATGGACCCGACCTACTGGTTTCAAGCCATCGGTCTACTTCGGACCTACGGAATCGCCAGACTGATCCCACTTTGAATGCCGGGATCTTTTTTTGTTGAGCCCATTGGTAGATGGTTCGTTCGGTAACACCCAGATATTTTGCTACCTCGGCAGGACCCATCAATGTTGCTGGATTGTTGGTTTCAGATGTCAAATTAACTCTCCCATTTGCTATGGTTGACGTTATTTGATGGTATTGTGACGTATTGTGGCGTGGGTTGCAATATACGGACGTTTGGGTGCCAGATAAAGGAGAGATTAATAATTAACAACCCAATGTGTAATGAAAGTAAGGAAGCTTCAGGCGCCGAAAAACTATTTAATATTGCAAAGTAGAGTTGTCGCTGCGAGAACCAATTGGGAGACACTACCTTTGTTAGCTGGGCTGCGCCCTGTCTTTTTTTTCTATAAATGTGCTT
>CAZZBP010000082.1:0-7014 GCA_964652755.1 uncultured Dehalococcoidia bacterium | reverse complement strand
CTTTCCTTGATTAAAGAGGTCGTTTCTGTTCCCCTAGTTCTTCATGGTGGATCAGGACTGCCTGAGAGTATGGTTAGTCGGTCTATAGAATTGGGTGTTCGTAAACTCAATGTCAACACAGAATTACGCAACGCCTATCTAGGTTCTTTGAGAGATAGCATGAGCTTAAACACACCTGATATTACGAACGTTATGGATAACGCTGTGGAAGCTATGACCTCCGTAGTTGTAAAAAAGATCAGGCTATTTGCAGGTAAATAAAAGCAAGCTAGCGAAAGGATAATAGAAAATGAAAGTCGGGTATTTCACAATGCCTCTACATCCGCCTGGGTCCAATGTAACGGAAACCCTGGAGGATGACCTAAACCAGATTGTCGTATTAGATGAACTAGGTTTTTCGGAAGCCTATATAGGAGAACATTTCACATTTGAATGGGAGAACATACCTGTCCCGGACCTTATAATTGCTCAAGCCTTGGGCATGACCCAGCAAATTAAGTTGGGCACCGGTGTAAACTGCATGCCAAATCATAACCCCATGATGCTTGCTCATCGGGTTGCTCAACTCGACCATATGGCAAAAGGCAGGTTCATATGGGGCGTGGGTTCTAGTTCAACCCGTGGTGATTATGAGATGTTTGGATTTGATCCAAACTCGGACGACAGGCGTGCCTACACAGGGGAAACACTCAAGGCTATTTTAGATGTCTGGGAGAACCCTGAACCTGGTCTTTATGAATCTGAACACTGGCAGTTTCGAATTCCCGAGCCTGAAGAGGATATCGGACTTCGATTCCACCTTAAGCCATATACTAAGCCTCATCCTCCAATAGCTCTTGGTGGTGGCTCACCTTATTCAGGGACCCTTGTTATTGCTGGACAGAACGGATGGATTCCGATTAGTTTGAATCTTGTCCACAACAGAGTAATAAAAACCCATTGGGAAGCCGTTGAGCAGGGAGCTAGCAAGTCTGGTGAAACACCAGACAGGAACGAATGGAGAATAGCCCGGGAAGTATACGTCGCTGAAACGACTGAAGAGGCCCGTCGTCATGTCATGGAAGGGGTATTAAAGAGAGACTATGAAAAGTACTGGTTCAATCTCCTCAATTCCAAAGAAAATATGAAAGGTGATGTTTTTATGCCTGATTCCGACGTTGACGTGGAGTACCTAATGGATAATCTTTGGATAGTTGGTAGCCCTGAAGATGCAGAGAGTCAACTTCGAGATCTATATGAGGATGTGGGGGGATTTGGCGTACTCCTTGCGATGGGTCATGAATGGCAACCAAGGGAGCAGTGGTTAAATTCTATGACCCTTCTTGCTAAAGAGGTGATGCCTCGATTAGATGATCTTACAATGCTCCAAGGCTGAAAAATATCAGATAGAGTCCTAAGGTTTATCATCCGCCTCGTTTGATGAAATCGGCCACGCGTTCTCCTATAGTAATAGCTGCGATATTTGTGTTAGCCCGGGGACAATCGGGCAGGATAGAAACGTCTGCCACCCTTGACCATTATCATGTCATTCTCATAAAGGGAGCTTTCAGATTTGTAGTGTAAAGCCACTTTTTGCGGTCCAACAGATTGGTCGAGGGTATTGAATGAAGGAGAATGATTCTACATAGTATGTACTGTTGGATGATCAGGAAGATTTCTTCCTACTGCAGGCGAGTTGAACGTGATGGGTATCCGTGTTTTTCGAGCTGATCAGAAGGGCCAACTCCCGAAATCATCAGCAAATGAGGGGACTCAATAGCTCCGGCACACAATACGATTTCATTTTTGCCCAAGATACCCCAGGGCGGTGCTAAACCTGACGCCCCCGGATTGTTTAGAGAATATGGACCGACTCGGGTGGCATCTGGTAAGTTATGATCAGGATTCTCTGGGAACCTGAGATGACTGCAAGCTTGGTAAAAGGCCAGTTGATCATCCGTCAGGCTGTCAAGCGGGTGTCTATGTACAAGGATAGGCCCGTCCTTGCCATGGAAGTCGCCACCAAAATCGAGATCTGTTTCAATTTTGATCATGTTGTGTAGTGCCTTATCTTACGACCATTCGTCGTTACCTATTTCGACCCATCTTTCTAAGTCGTTGGGACTAGGTCTTAGGAAAACCTGACCGTTGATGGCGCTCGTTCCCCCTGTTACGCGACCCCGGGGTACTTCCATTTTTGACGATAATGGGGATGCTCTGTTCGTCAGATTCCAGTCGTGTTTTCCTCCAACCACAAGGTCCGCCCCAGTTCTCCAACCGTTTTTGAGATCAGCTGGCAATTTTTCAAAATCGGAGTAGTCAGGCCCTGCTTCGAGGAGTAGAACAGAAATCGACGAGTCTTCAAAAAGAGGAGACGCAAGAACGCGCCGGCAGAACCCGCTCCAACTACGATCACGTCATATTTCATAATAATTTTCCTATCTATTGAAGAATGCAGCGCTAATTGTTAACAGCAATGCGGGTATATAAAACAATCCTACGGTCGAAAAGCTGAGAAAAACGAACGCGAGGAGGACTATTGAGGCCGCCCAGGAGTACGACCGCCATCTCCATAAGACTCTGGAGTATTCCAACTTTTGAGGGGCACCCATGATAGTCGAAAAAACTGCGACACCCGTCGTTAGCCAGGGGAAAATCAACACGAAAAGTAAGCTTCCTCCGTTAGCCTCTAGTAAGGTTACATTGCTGCCCGAGATCTGTGTCAACCCGCCTCCGCTATCTATAGTTTCACCCCCTGAGTAAAAGGGAATGAACAAAAGTATGAATGCTGCGGCCATAGTTGAAATATGAGCAAGGCCAGAGAGGATGGTGGAGACTCTGAGGTTTGTCATCTAGTTGGATTTTCCTACGATCTCGGCTACTTTGGATACTAGTGCCGGTAGCGTTACTCCGGTTGGTCCACGCAGGATATGGGTGGCTATTTTTGATAATTGAGTCTCGTTGGGATTGACCTCAACGACAAATCCCCCCGAAGCTCTCACCTCCTCCGGAAATCCTGCTGCTGGGTAAACAGTGGCTGATGTTCCTATCACCAGCATACAATCACTTTGGGAAGCATGTTGGAAACACTTCGTTAAAACACATTTAGGAATGGGTTCTCCGAACATAACAGTATCTGATTTCACAGGACCACCGCAATTAGTACAGGAAGGAAACTTTCCTAAATTAGTTTCTAAACTACTGAAGGTAATATCTCCGCCAGGAAATGAGTTCCTGTGCCACCTTGTTTCGCAGTTTATGCAACGTAGCTTTGTTCGATTCCCGTGTATTTCGGATACCGAACTCGAACCGGCCCGAAAGTGTAAATTGTCGACGTTCTGGGTGATCTGGTGCTTCAACACCCCTATTGCTTCTAACTGCGCGAGTGCGAAGTGTCCTGAATTTGGCTCCGCGTTATCGATCGCTTCCCTGAATTTTGTTCGTTCAGGTTCAGATTGTTGGTCTAGGTTTTGCCGCCACCATTCCGCAGGGTTTTTTACGAAGTCATCGTAACCTTTCATTGCTGGTTCCCCAAGCTTTGTCCAAAGGCCAGCTGGGCCTCTAAAGGTAGGAATTCCACTCTCAGCTGACAGTCCAGCGCCTACTAAAGCAACGACGTGCTCGGCCTCGGCAACAGCTTTTGCGGTTACGGCTAGAACATTTTTATCTGAGCGGCAGTCACGATTGTTCGACATCTTCTTTTAACAGTTATCGCTAGTCGTCATATGTTGCTATAAATAAACTAAGTTGGCGCTCTTCTAAAAATGGCGATTAACTGGAAGGTCTTATGGTGTTATCAATCACCTGTAGTTCGTGCGCCTCCTTTAGGAAGGTTCTAGGTACGGAATTTATCTCAGCAGTGGTAATTATGCATTGTTCATATTCTGCAGTGTGCCTTATCACCTTTTCTCTTCGGACCAGGTCGAGCTCAGAAAGTAAATCGTCCAACAGCAGAATCGGTTCGGATCCTCTTTTCCCCTTCAGAAAAAGTGCCTCTGCGAATTTCAACGCTAGGATTGCTGTACGAGCTTGTCCCCTAGATGCAAATCTTTCGGCGTTAGTCTCTTCAATCATAATTTTCATATCATCTCTGTGGGGTCCTACCGATGTGGAACCTTGAGCAATATCTCTGTTCCTAGCGTTCCTAATAGCCGATGCTATTGACTTCTCTATGAGCGATGGCTCGTCCTCGCTTTGAATGTACGAAGAGGAAATATAATTACAGCACATCTTTTCATTCGTCCCGCTTATTTCACTGTGCAGAGGTCTTGATTTTTCAGATAGGCTTTTCACTGCTTTAACTCTTTCTGCGGTGATTGTACTCCCTGAGTTGGAAATCTGATCGTCCCAAAAGTCGAGTTCAGAAGGAACAGATAAGCCTTCTCGGATTGATCTTAGTAGATGATTACGCTGAGTGGTTGCCCGCTGATATTCTTGGAGGGTTCTTAGATATTTCCTGTCCATCTGTGATAGAAGAATGTCGAGATAACGCCTACGTGTGGAGGGTCGTCCGAAAACCAATTCAAGATCTTCCACTGAAAAAAGTACAGCATTGAGACGGCCAACTAGATCTGAGGAGCGTTTCGGGATTCCATCGATCCTAATGAATTTTTGTGTTGTGTACCCGTCCTCGTTTTCCGATGGCTGAGATCGGTAGTGAATCTCGAGGCGTTCGCTAGATTCCTTGCTGAGCACAGTGGCGCCAACCATGGCGTAGCTGAAGCCATCGATTAGATTTTCAAGAGAGGTTTTATTTACAAGATCTCGTTCCAGAGCGGCTCTTGATGACTTTGCTATGGCTAGGGCATACACTGCTTCAAGGAGATTGCTTTTGCCGTGTCCATTGCTGCCTTGAACAATTGTCGGGCCTGGAGGCAAGTCAAGATCTAGGCTTGCGTAGTTTCGGAAATTTGACAGGGACATGCGGGAGATATGAATTGGAGGTGTCTCCGTATGATAGTATTCAGGATTTTAGCATGTGCTTGGTAAGAAATATCGCCAACTCGGCGAGCTGTGAGATACTTTCTGAACATTCTGAATACTTACTAAAATGGAGGTATTGACTGGACGTGTCGGCTGTACTTGCTCTTGCGGGAGGAGTTGGTGGAGCAAAACTTATTCTGGGATTATCCAGATTGCTCTCACCTGAAGACCTTTCTGTAGTGGTTAATACTGGTGATGACGAAGAGTTTTTTGGGCTTCATGTTTCCCCTGATCTAGACACCGTAATGTATACGATGGCTGGAATTTCCAATCCGGAAACTGGTTGGGGAATAACAGGTGAATCGTTCCGTACCCTTGAACGCCTTAGGACCTACGGAGCTGAAGGATGGTTTAGTCTTGGTGATCTTGACTTCGCTACTCATATCATGAGGACCCAGATGTTGAGAAAAGGTAAAACTTTGTCTGAGGTCAGCGGCGTTCTTTGCTCAGCTTTGGGAGTGGATTATACAATCTCACCGATGACGGACGGCCGACTGCGCACGTTAGTTGGTACAGAAGAGAGTGAGATGTCTTTTCAAGAGTATTTTGTTAAGAATCATTGCGATCCAAAGGTGGCATATCTGAAGTTTGATGGGGCAGATGATTGCTACCCTTCACCAGTTTTCCAGGACGCGCTTGTGAGTGCGGATGTAATTGTATTCTGCCCATCTAACCCATTCTTAAGCGTGGATCCTATTTTGGCAATTCCCACTGTTCGTGAGTTAATTAAAGGATTCATGGGCATTCGCGTAGCTGTAAGCCCCATCGTAGGGGGACAGGCTATCAAAGGCCCTGCCGCGAAAATGCTAGAGGAATTAGGGCATGATGTGTCTGCTCTTGGCGTGGCCCGATGGTACAGGGACTTATGTGATCTGTTTGTAATTGATACCAAAGACTCAGAGCTAGTGGCTGATATTGATTCCTTGGGAATGAAAGCATATGTCACGGACACCGTAATGGTCGATGAAAATGACAAGATCAAGCTTGCAGAATATGTTTTGAACATCTGCAAGCTAGAAAGAGGCAAGTAAGTTCGTGCCTAATATCGCTGTACTCATTCCCATGAAAACCCCATGCAGCGCAAAGTCGCGATTATCAGAATTGTTTTCTGTGCCACAAAGAGAAACGTTGGTTAAGAATATGCTCAAAAGGGTTCTATTAGCTGCAAGAGGATCTTCCGCTCAATCCGTTACTGTAGTGGGAGGCGGTGTTAACGTGAGAAGGATAGCTTCAAGGCATTTTGCTGAATGGACGAGATCCTTAGGGAACGATCTGAATGTAGATCTAATGGATTCGATAAAGGCAAGAGAGTCCGAAGGGTTTTCTGCAATATATCTCCCGGGGGACCTTCCCTTTGTAAAGGCTATTGACATTGATGCCGTGATAGATGCCTCTCGGCAAGGGACTCGACTCGTGCTTGTTCCCTCCTCAGGTGATGGAGGAACAAGCTGCATGTTAATTCCCGCACAAAATGACTTTACGACTCTTTTAGGACATGACAGTTTCAACAGACATTTGAAATCTGCTCGAGACATGGAATTAGAAACCATGGTTATCAAACCTTTGGGTGCATCTATTGATCTAGATACGGAGGACGACTTAATCCGATGCGAAGAACTTGAGCCGGGATTCAGGGCAAGACTTGCTGCCCCAATCATTGAAATGGGAGAGAGTGATGCTTGAGACACCCCAAAAGCCCAAAATCGGGGTCTTGTTGCCTACTAGAGGCCTCTTGATGGAGGGTATCCAGCCAGACGATATAGAAGAAGTGTTGTTGATGGCTGAGGAGGCCGAACAAGCTGGGCTTGACTCTGTCTGGTTAGGTGACAGTCTTACGGCCAAACCGAGACTTGAGCCCTTGACTACTCTTTCAGCCCTTGCTGTTCGAACTTCGACAGTACGTTTAGGGACAGCGGTCATGTTAGGAGCACTCAGGCATCCGGTATCGCTTGCCCATTCTGCGGCTACAGCGGATATGATATCGAGAGGTAGAATCGTTCATGGCATGGGGGTAGGAGGAGCTTTTATTTTAGTTCCTGCAATGATTTATAT
>CAZZBP010000081.1:0-7183 GCA_964652755.1 uncultured Dehalococcoidia bacterium | reverse complement strand
TCCTCCTGAGAGGTCCATATACGAAAATCCCCACCCCGCTGACTCTTGGCCAGGAAGCCCAGACATGAAAGTCAAACCTGAAAGTGCTTGTGCCGTAGGTCCCCATGTCACGTGGTCTCTATCCCTGCCACTATGCCCAAAACCTGACATGCTGCAATATATAATGTCGGGTCTGATCTTTTTCTGTTCCTTGTAGCCTAGCCCCCATTTCTCTAAAACTCTTGAACTGAAATTTTCTACGATAACGTCCGAGACTGAGATCAGATCTTTCAGAATCTCCATCCCTCGGGGGTGCATTACGTTCAAGGTTAGACTTCTTTTGTTCCTGTTCAACGTGTTGAACAAGCCGCTTTTATTGGGAGAGTCTGCTCCCATTACCGGAGAGATACCTCTTGTGTAGTCCATATTAGATTCGCTTTCTATCTTGATTATCTCTGCCCCGAAGTCGCCGAGAATGCGAGTACATTGAGGCCCTGCCACAATCCATGTGAAATCTATGACCCTTACACCTTCTAGGGCGTTCTGCCTGTTCAAAGGAGGTAAATCCGTTGGTTTCACTTTGCACCATCCTCTCTTGAGTTCCCAGCAAATGTGGACTATCGCGGCATTATACAGATGGAAGATTCAAATGTGCGGAAGGAGCTCAGGAGTTTGGGAATGATTCCAGAATCTAATCTAGGCGGGCTAAACCCTGTTGTATAATTCCGGCTCTAACCGAATTGGGCGAACGTAATTTATGATATGGCGCAGGAGGACAGCTCTCGTTTTATGAGAATTGGCGAATTTGAACTTTCCGAACCGGTTCCGGAAATGAAGAACACCATTGCTATTGGTATGTTAAGGCCGTGGGTAGATGTAGGTAGAGTTGGCACTTTATCGCTGAGAAAATTACAGCGGCATCTTGGCGCACGCGAGATGGGAAGATTGGCCCGACCGGGTAAGTTCTTCGATTTTACTCGTTATAGGCCCCGGATGCGGGTTATAAATGGGAAACGGGTGTTCACAAAGCCTAATACTATTGTGCATCACGCTCATGACGAATATACGGATAGAGACTTTCTGTTTATTCATGTTCGGGAACCCCATAATTTTGGGGAGGATTACACGGAAGCGATTGTGGAGTTGCTTAAACACTGCAACGTCACAGAATATTGCAGGGTTGGTGGGATGTACGACTCGGTACCACACACGCGTCCTATACTTGTAACTGGTTCAATGAAAACCGAGCAAGAGGATAGGGCTGCAGGTAGTCTTAATCCCAGGAGAAGTACCTACCAGGGACCGACATCGATCGTTAACCAGGTTAACGAGGATTTGAGTGCCTTAGATATAACTAACACTACCCTTATGGCCCACCTCCCTCAATACGTACAGCTGGACGAGGATCACCTTGGTGCGGCACGTTTATTGGAAGTGCTCTGTTCAGTTTATGGTTTTCCGTTGGAGTTGGCGGACAAAGCTCAGGGTGATCAACAGTACAAGGATATAGATAATGCCATCGATTATGACAGTGAGGTTGGAACTTTAATAAAACAGTTGGAAACCTATTACGACCGTGTGTTATCACGTCCGACTGAAGATCCAAAAGGAGATAGTGTCCCCGAGCCCGGGCCCGGTAAGGCCAGTGGAAACGGGGATATAAGCCTTCCTCGCGGTGTAGAAGATTTCCTCAATCAAATGGGAGAGCGATTTGAGAACAGTAGTGAAGGCGGTGGTGAACCCCCGGAGGACGTTGCGGATGTCGACGAAGATTCAGAGCACGGACCTGAGTCCACACATGATAAGGAAGATAAGTAGGAGGTAACAGGAATATTTCCTAGTTAGACTACTGTTTCCTTTAACAGCACATGTCGCCTGTTGTAAGTATGTTGCCTGACGTCAGCAGACCAGCGACCCTTATCCACAGCTTTCGACCACTCTGGTGAAAGAAGTACGCTTGGTGATGCTATCTCATAGACAGCAGTATGTTTCGGCTGATCTTCTATCATGATTTCTTTTTCCTCTCCACCCATTACCATCCGCAAAGGTTGCGTAGTAAAACGAGCTATTGATAGCACCCCAGAAACCTCCGAAAGGTATGGGATGTGCTCGGTATTATAGACATCGTCGAACAGTTTCTCTTTCTCAGCTGGTATATCCATGGCGGCTGTGAAGAAATATCTTGAATCCATTTCGTCTCTCCTAATTACTATTTGACGCTAAATCAGCAGGCTAAAGTTCGACTCATATCATTGATCAAACTCCGAAACGTTTTCCAACTTCAATTGTCCCTGTTCCGACGAATTCACCAGCCATCAGTTTGGGATCTCTATTAAGCTGTACTCTGCCGATGGTAATGATACCGCCTTTTGCAGCTAGCGAAAATGAGTCATCATCAATACCTATGACTGTACCTGGAATTGCCTCACTCTTGGTTTGTGAGAAGGAAGCTTTGAAGAAAGAAATCTTATCGCTACCTAGAATGGTGTTCGCTCCGGGGCTGGGGTCGCATCCTCGAATCATGTTATAAATATTGGTTGCTGTGTCTTCCCAATCAATAACCGCATCGCCTGAGCGACACCAACCCTGGTATGTAGCCTTTGAGTGATCTTGTTGGAGCTTAGTGGCATTGCCCATTTTCACCATGTTAACAGCCTCTACCATAGCCTCAATTCCCATTGGGTATAATCTGCCGAAATAAACAGATCCGAGTGTGTCATCGGGTTCTATCTGCGTTTCCTTTTGGAGTAGGATTGGGCCGGTGTCCAATCCTTCGTCTGGCCAGAATACAGTGAGACCTGTTTTGCTTTTCCCTTCTATTATTGGCCAGTTGATGGAGCTAGGTCCCCGATGTTCCGGTAGGAGCGAGGGATGATATTGGATTGTTCCGTATGTCGGAGCTTCAAGTATCTCTATAGGGACAATATCCGTCACAAAGGCCATAACGCAAAGGTCGATGTTCAGGGATAGGAATTCTTCAATAGCCTTGATGTGGCGCATTCTTGAGTATTGGTATACCGAGATACCATGAGTTTCGGCTGCCTCTTTCACAGGATCGGCAGGGCGGCCGTCCCGATCTGGAGGACATAGAGCGGCAACAACATCTTCATCATTTTCGACTAAGGCGTTTAAGACATCTTTGCCGAATGCGGCCTGGCCTATCAAAGCTATTCGCATGTGACCTCTCCTAGTTTACGGGGTGAGTATTTCAGGCGCCATTTATATCACAGGCACCAATGATATGGACTAGGTACGAGTATTTTTAGAGCGAAACGATTGATGAATGTAAAGACTATTCATGTGCCAGAATAATTCTTGCAGATCATAATTGCTGTATGGTGATTTCTACGCTAATCTGGCCGATGTGAGTGGAGTCGAAGAGAAAAACAAATTTCACGGTTACAAAGTAAAATTGAATTTAGCACTATCTGAATTGACCGAATCTGTCTCCTTACATAACATGATTCTAGCGCTCGAAGATGTCTGACGGTGATCTCAAAAAACTACGCGGTGGGAGTATTTTCTGTTGGCTGAAGATAATAAAGTGATGGCTCCACTTTCCGGGATTCGTGTTTTAGGCGTAACTGTCTATCTTGCCGGACCTTTTACGTTAGTTAATTTGGCTCGTCTTGGAGCGGAATCTATAAAAGTAGAGGTTCCACGTTTTGGGGACCCTACCAGAGGGAACGGCCCTTTCGCTTCCCCAGATGGATATTCGGCTACACCGGAAACGGATAAACATCTTTCGACTCGGTTTCTGAAACGCTCGCAGGGTGTTAAGAGTGTAACTCTCAACCTAAAACATCCAGAGGGTCGACAGATGTTCCTCGACATGGCGGAAGAATCGGACGTCGTCGTCGAGAATCTTTCTCCCGGTGCAATGCGCAGGCTTAGGTTGGGTTACGAAGATGTGTCAGCTGTGAACCCTGGCATTGTCTATGCTTCCATCTCCGGCTATGGTCAAACTGGTCCGCATTCGCATAGGAAAGCCCATGATCCGGAGATTCAGGGTATGAGTGGAATAATGGATATCAACGGGGATCCGGAAGGCCCCCCAATGAGGATTGGCTTTTATATAGCTGATTTGGTCACCCCGTTATTCACCTGTTATTCCATAGTCGCAGCGCTGCGAGAGCGTGATCGGACAGGTAAGGGGCAACACCTGGACGTTTCCATGATGGACACTCTTACGTCATTAATGTTTGTAGAGAATATAGAAGAAGCGCTTAACGCTGGAGAACCTTTGAGGATGGGTAATGGGATTCGGGGCGGGCCCATGGGTCTGTACCATACAAAAGATGGAGACATTATCGTGACGGTAGCGAGTGACGATCAGTGGAAAAGGCTTGCTGTGGCACTGAACGCTTCGCATCTTACGGAAGATCCTAGATTTGCCAAATTTCTAGACAGGGGTAAAAACATATCAGCTGCTAGATTGGCGGTACAAGAGTTGCTCATGAAATTTACCAAGGATGAAGCTATTGAATTGCTTGAAAGTAAAGACGTCCCGTGCAGTCACGTGAGGACGGTACCTGACATCATAGATGACACGCACTTCAGGGATCGCGGAACCCTACGCCCAATGCGTAGCCAGGCATTTGAAGAAGATCTGCCGGGAATTGTTTCAGGTTTTCCCGTAGTCTTCTCGGGAGGAGAGATTCCTCAATCCAAAGGAGCCCCACTATTGGGACAGCAGAATGAGGAAATATATGGGAACCTTTTGGGCAAAGATCACTCTGATCTGGATCGATTGAAAAATGAAGGCGTAATTTAGATGTATTGCCTTTTGAGGAAATTACAGTGAGAGACAAAGCAAAGCCCCTAAGAACGATGATGTATGTTCCTGGAAATAAGGAAGACTGGATCAGAAAGGCTCCCAAGTACGGGTCTGATGCTTTGATAATAGATCTTGAGGATTCTGTCCCCCCCGATGAAAAGCCTATTGCGCGCGAGATAGTCTCTCGTCTTGTGCCTGAACTTGCATCGGAAGGAGTGACGCTTCTCGTACGTGTGAATGATCTGGAGACTGGCCTTACGGAAGAAGATGTCTCCTTCGCTGTACAGAAAGGAACATATGGGATAACACTTCCAATGACGCGCGGCCCAGAAGACGTTAAATCAATTGATCAATTGATCACATCTGAGGAGAAGAAAAAAGGTATTGAGCACGGGTCAATTCTCATTGACCCCGGTTTAGAGACAGCCACAGGCATGAGATTTGCATATGACGTAGGAATATCGTCGGAGAGAGTTGCTCACATGGGAGCAGGGGGAGGAAGGGGTGGAGACATTGCTAGGGCAATCGGCTATAGGTGGACCGCAATGGGAACGGAGACCCTGTTCATTCGATCTAAGGTTCTCCTCGATTCCCGGGCTGCCGGAGTTCCCTATCCAATGACAGGACTTTGGCAAGACATTCACGATCATGAAGGACTCAGAGCATTTGCAAACCATTCTAGAGATCTAGGTTACAACGGTATGACTGTAATACATCCCTCTCATGTTCCGATTGTAAATGAGATATTTTCGCCCAGTAGAGATGAGATAGAAGAATGGCAAGGTCTGGTCGAAGCTATGAGAGAGACAAGAGAATCAGGCGGGGCTGCTGTCTCGTACCAGGGAGGGATGGTGGATATTGCCCACGAGAAAACAGCAGTTGAGATGTTGGAGCTCGCCGGTAAATTAGGTTTGCTGAAAAGTGATACTTGAGAAGGTAATAAATATTAATTTGTAAGTGTTTCCACCTCTTCTACCGCTGTTGCCACCAAAGAATAGAGCAAATCATTGGGAGAACCGTCTTCTTCCCAGTGAGTCCCCCAAGCATATATCGTATTTGAAAGGACCAATGCCCCTAGGCTTCGAACCATCGGAGACATTCCATATTCGATTGTAAGTGAATGGTCGGCGGAGCCTCCTGTTTGTATTGGCAGAGCAAGCTTCCCTCGCAGTGCATCTTGGGGGAATTGATCAAAGAATACCTTCATTAAGCCAGTATAAGTTGCCCTATATGTCGGAGAGGCGACTATCACTAAATTGGCAGCTTCAACACTATTCAAAGCAGCGTCAACTATGTCGGATTTTGACCTCAGTAAAAGTGCGTCTGAGGGCAGTTCGGATAGTTCAACTATGTCGGTCTTCCATCCCTTCGATTCAAGAGAATCTAATAATAATTGAGTAATCTTTTCTGATGAAGAGTTTGGGAATGGACTTCCCAGCACTGCTATGGCTATTTTTTCAACCGTTTGCCTACTGGGCACGGACTGTGACCTTATTTGTCCTTATATACTTCGATACTTCGTCCTTCAGCATTGGTATAAGTTCTTTTCCCCAGTATGCAGCGTCGTTATACGGATCGAATCCTCGTATGAGAATTGTGCTGCACCCTAGCTTGTAATACCCCATTAACGAACGGACAACCTGTTCCGCTGTCCCTACCAATGCTGTAGTGTTACCTGCGCCCCCGGTTGCTGCGGCAATTGGCATATACAAGCGTTCGTCAAGAACATCTCCTTTCTTTGAGAAATCTACAAGCCGTTGAGAGCCTACCGACTCCAGACGCTCTTTGCCGAGGCCGTGCATAGATTTCTCACCTGAATCTAAAACAGCCTCAAGGGTTGAATGAGCTAAATCCCAGGCCTCAGATTCTGTATCCGCTACGATAGGGCGCGTGGATACAGAGAACCTGATTGTCCTGGGGTCGCGACCTGTTGACTTCACCCTTTTTCGGAAATCAGATATTTTGGTTTTCACTTCAGCAAGCGGCTCTCCCCATAGTGCGTATACATCGCATTCCTTGGCTCCTACCTCTAACGCTGCTTCAGATGCTCCGCCAAAATAAAGCGGGACGTGGGGCTCCTGTAAACAACTGAAATCGCTTTTCGCTCTTTCAAACCGATAGAATTCGCCTTTATGATCTATCGGCTGGTCTGAGGTCCATAGTCTGCGTAACAAGGACATAAATTCTCCCGATCTTGCATATCTTCTGTCGTGGTCCTCGTAGTCACCGTCGCGGCGTTGCTCTACCTCTCCACCACCACTGATGATATGGAGGGCTATGCGCCCTCCAGTTAGCTGATCGAGTGTTGCAGCCTTTCTTGCGAGCACCGTGGGACTAACAAAGCCGGGACGGTGTGCTATGAGGTACCCAAGCTGACTTGTGTGTGCTGCCGCATGCATTGCAACTATGAATCCGTCTGCTGAAGAG
>CAZZBP010000080.1:503-7206 GCA_964652755.1 uncultured Dehalococcoidia bacterium | reverse complement strand
TGGTGCCGAAGGGGAGACTCGAACTCCCACGGGTTTTATCCCAACGGTTTTTGAGACCGCCGCGTCTACCATTCCGCCACTTCGGCAAGAGGAAATACTAATTATAGGTTGTTATTGGGAAGGTCTCTTAAGAAAGGGTTCTACATATCGATTTTTTTCTCGCCGGATAGATATGCATTTGGCTCTTTTTGAAACGCTTTGTTACATCCGGGGCCGCAAAAGTAGTAAGTTTCACTTTCGTGGTTCCATGTTCCGCCCATTGGATCGGTTATGTCCACATTCATATGGCACACGGGATCCATTGCTGAATCCATTTGTTTTCTGCCGAACAACGGAATTTTCATAATTTAGTTACTCTTAACTTTTGGTATGATCCAAAAAGTGACAGTGTTCATTAGTTCTTTAGAGGAATGCTACTCAATCGAAGTGAGTTTAACACCACACTTACGGAACTGAGTGCCATTGCCCCCGCAGCTGCTATAGGGTTCAGAAACCCGTGATTGCCTATTAGTGGGATGAGAACTGTTGGAACATCACTCTGAAAAAACGGATACATTACGCCGGCAGCTACGGGTACGAGCAGCATATTATAGCCAAAAGCCCATATCAGATTCTGCCTGATTGTTTGAATTGAAACCTTACTAAGTGAGACGGCATCTGATATTAAGGTGAGATCATTTCGAACAAGCGTCACATCTGACGCTTCTATCGCAGCATCTGTCCCTCCTCCTATGGCTATGCCAACATCTGCCTGGGCTAACGCCGGCGAGTCATTGATGCCATCTCCGACCATAGCTACTATTTGGCCCTTTGCCTGAAACTTTTGTATCCGATTCGCTTTCTCACTGGGCAATATTTCTGATTCCACTTGAGTTATTCCCAGTTGTTGTGCGACTGATTCCGCAACCTGCCTGCGATCACCACTCAGAAGAACTACGTTGATTCCCATCTTCCTGAGAGCTAACACAGTTGGGAGAGACTCCTTACGAAGTTCGTCAGAAAATTTGATTTTCCCGTTGATTTTCCCATCTACACTTACGAGAGCCTCACCTAACGTCGATTCACTCGAAGCTGGCTCAAGACCCCTAGATCTCATAAAGGCTGCACTGCCAACCGCAATCGATTTACCTTCTACAATTGCTACTGCTCCCATGCCTGGTGTGGCTTCAAATTCTGCCACCTTTGTTAGGGAGACATTTTCTTCCTCACATTTTCGTAAAATTGCAGCTGCCAGTGGATGCTCTGACCTGGCTTCCACGGAACCAGCTAGTCTCAACAATTCTTTTGATGACAGATTTTCGTTAGGAGCTATATCTGTAACCGAAGGCATTCCCGTTGTTAGCGTTCCTGTCTTATCAAATACCATCGTGTCAATTTTCTGCATTTGTTCAAGTGACTCGGCATTCCGAAACAGTATCCCCATGAAGGCTCCTCTTCCGGTACCGACCATGACAGCCGTTGGAGTAGCCAAACCCATTGCGCAAGGGCATGCTATGACCAATACTGCGACAGATGTCTTTATGGCAGACAGATAAGAGGGAGAAGGACCAATTAGCAGCCATGTAATGAATGTGAGGATAGCTACTGTCAGAATGATGGGGACAAAATAGGAAGAAACTGTATCGGCAAGCCTTTGGACTGGCGCTTTGGATCCCTGTGCCTCTTCAACCAGTTGCACGATTCTAGCATGAGCAGTATCTCTTCCTACTCTTGAAGCAGTGTATATCAGGCTACCAGATCCGTTGATTGTTGCTCCGAAGACTTGGTCTCCCGGTTTCTTTTGTACTGGTAGACTTTCCCCTGTAAGCATGGATTCGTCTACTGATCCGGAGCCTTCACTGACAATCCCATCAACCGGGAAGCGTTCTCCAGGTCGGACGATCACCACGTCATCAACAATCACTTCCTCAACGGATACAGTGACCTCCTCTTTCCTTATGACCCTGGCTTTCTTCGGGTTCATTTCAATGAGTGATTTAATAGAGCCTGCTGCGCGTCTACGAGCCTTTGATTCGAGAAATCTTCCTAGTAGGACGAGACCAATGATCGCGCAAGATGTGTCGAAATATGTGTGTCCTTCTCCGATACTTATTCCAGCCAGATTTAAAAATGTCACAGCCAAGCTGTATCCATATGCCGCTGACGTACCAACTGCCACCAAAGTGTTCATATTGCTGGTTCGGTGCTTCAAAGCTCGCCATGCGCTCAAATAGAATTCCCCGCCTGCCCAGACCTGGACGGGTGTTGCCAATGCAAGCAGCAACAGTTTAGGTTCGAATGGAAATAAATTTCTAATTTCAGGTAATAGCATGATTGCCATGATGAGAATAGCTCCCACTATACTCACTGACATTCGGCGAATGAGATTTTTGGTTTCCTTCTCAGTCGATCCGTAATCGTATTCCTCTTCGCCAACACGTGTCGCTTGATACCCGATTTCCTCTACGGAGACCCTCATATCTGATACTGAGGTTATTCCGGAAATGTAGCCTACGCTTGCTCTTTCCGTCGCAAGGTTGACGGAGGCTTTAGTTACTCCATTAACTGATATAAGAGCAGACTCCACATGTGAAACACACGCGGCGCAGGTCATGCCTTCTATGGCGAGGGTGATATTTTCTATTCGCAGTCCGTATCCGGAGTCTTCTAATGCATTGGAGAGAGTTGAAATAGAAGGGATTGCATTGTCAGAACGAATCGTGGCATTTTCAGTTGCAAGGTTGACAACGGCATGCGAAACGCCTGGAATACCTTCAAGAGCGTTGCCCACGTGAATGACACATGCCGCACAGGTCATTCCAGTAATAGGGACGGTTATTAAGAAGTCGGCTGTAGTATTAGCTACGGACATTCCTGACTCGCCCCCGGTAAACTTAGTCTGAGCGTATATGTATCTATTTAGAACAATTATATTTCATTAAACCAAAGGGACTGATTTCAATCTGAAATCAGTCCCCGAAGATTGCTACGATTTTTTGGAATATTCTTTACATTGTTCTGACAACCCCTACGACACGTCCTTTGACGGATACATTGGCAGCAGCCACTGTGATTGGCCTCATTTGCGAATTGGCCGGTTCCAATCTAACTTGATCTCCTTCCAGGTAGAAATGCTTAAGTGTGGCCTCTTCCCGGTCCTGTAGCCATGCTGCGACCATGTCCCCATTCTGCGGTTGTGTAATTGGTTCAAGTAAGACAAGGTCACCATCTCCCACGAGGGCGTCTACCATAGATTCGCCCTTTACCCTTAAGGCAAATACATTGTCTCGTCCCTTCGTTAGGAAAGGAGGTAAATCCACTTTGTCAAAATCTGCGTCATTCCAAGGTCCAGTATTTGCAACAGGGAGCGGTTCTCCTGCCGCGATATTGCCAAGCACCGGGATGGATATTAGATTACGAAGCGAATCGGCCGCCACGGAGGCGGCTTCTCCCAACAACTCAATTCCCCTGGACACCTCTCGTTTTCGCTGAAGGAAACCTTCTCTTTGCAAAATCTGTAGATTGTAATCCACTACGGATGTAGAACTTATTTCGCATCCCATTTGTATGTCTCTGACGGTAGGTGGGTAGCTATTTTCGCTCATAAATGTTTGGATATACCCGAGAATTGCCTGCTGCCTTTTTGAAAGCGGCCGTTTCATGGCTCCTCCTGCTGACATCGTCTAAAATTTTTTAATAAGATACCGTACAAATGTTCCGAACAAATTATCAGAACAATTGTACGGTGTCAATGAGCAATCGGCAGATCATGACTCAAATGCAGGAACAAAATGTTGGCGATATCACGTTGACCCCTCAAAATGTCCAATGCTATGATATTTATTGTGAAACTTATCACCAAATTTGATGGTTTATGGTCTTTGTGAACATTAGCAGGAAGGTAGATAGGTGACTTCACAATCCATAAAACGGTTGTCCGAAGTGAGGTTAGATCATATGCTCCTAAAGAAACTGGTGTTATTTGTGCTTCTCGTTGGCATGGTCACGCTGATAGTGGCATGCGGAGACAATGTACCTCCAAAGGGAGATCACGATGCAGTGAAGCCTGCACCTGTATCTGCTTCACAGCAACCGGTTACAGCCCCTCCGGTTGCGGCACCTGCAACGGCATCTGTGGCCGCAACTCAATCAGGATCACCCGTAGCGTCACCTGACAGGGTTGTTTCTGTTGGTCTTCAGGACGAATCGTCGATCTACGTTTTTAGCCCAGCCGTGCTTACCTTTGCCAAGGGTGAAACAGTTTCGATCGAGTTGACCTCCCAAAACGAATTTCATTCCTTCACTGTGGACTCTCTTGGTCTTGATGTAGAAGTGGAAGCTGGTGAATCTACTTCTGTAACTTATACCTTTGACACAGTGGGCACCTATGATCTCATATGTATTCCTCATGAATCTTTGGGTATGGTTGGCACAATTACCGTTCAATGATGTAGTTTGCTGTCTTTCGGCAGTGAACGATTTATGAGAGGGATGTCTTACTGAAGTCAGCATCGCTTTCGTGGATCCTTTTACTTAGCCTTAGATTTGGCTAAGGCTGAGAAATTACGGAAAGATAGAGTGAATCAGTGACGAAAGCTAGGGCTTGTTTTTCATTTTCTCTTGTCTTTGTGATCACTGTAATACACTTCGGGTGCAATGATTCGTCTTCCCCTATTGAAACCTTTTCTGTTCCAACAGCGGAAGCAGGTAGTTCAGTTCCTGTAGCTGCCGAAAGCCCTAGGGTGGTCTCGACTGAAGATTCTTCCTCTCTTATATCTCCGAATATGGGACAGGTCCTTGAAATTAAGAGTCCGACTACTGCCCGCTACAGCATAGGGGAAAGGGTGGCCAGATTCGATACACCGATTACAGCCGTTGGTGAGACCTCAAATGTGCAGGGCAGAATCACTTTCGACTCCGAGGGTGCTCTTTCACCGGGATCCAATATTAAGGTAGATGCCACCGCGTTGAAAAGTGACGAAAACAAGCGTGATAACTGGGTTCGCCGAAACGGTGGTATAGGCCAAGAGGTATCAATAGAGCTGAAGAGTGTACAAGGTTTGCCGTGGCCGCTCCCTGAATCAGGAGCGCACGATTTTCGTCTTATTGGAGAAATGACAATATCAGGAGTTACAAAATCGACTATATGGGAGACTTCCGCGGATTTCTCAACAAATTCTGTGATCGGCGTAGCTAAGACCAGTGTGACGTGGGATGAATTTGAACTATCAAAGCCCCGCCTCCCGTTCATAATTTCAATCGACGACGATATTGATTTGTCCATTAGCTTTGAGACGACTCGCTAAGGCAAGACATTATCTCGTGGGGACACATCTTATAGCGGTCTGATTATTTCGTCGTACAACATGTAGGGTTCTCGTTGACGACTATTTGCCCCAGTCATATACTTGTTCGGAAATCTTAGGAGTTATTTCCCATGCAGGTATCCTGCCTCCAGCAAAACTTGAGAAGAGGCCTTGCAATTGTCGGCAGGGCTGTGGCCACACGGAGCAATCTCCCAGTATTGCAGAACGTGAAGATAGCTACAGAGGACGGTATGTTAGTCCTCACGGCTACGAACCTCGATATAGCTATAACAACACGAATTGGCGCACAGGTTGAGGAGGAAGGTGAGATAACTATCCCGGCCCGCCTCCTCACGGACTTTGTCAACTCTTTACCCGACGAACGCATCGATATAGAAACTTCCGTCGAGCCACTGAGTGTAGGCCTGAAATGTCAAAGGTTCGAGGCAAATATCAATGGCACTGATGCGGAAGAATTTCCTCCCATACCTACTGTAGACGAAGGAGCCACCATTAAGGTTGATCCGCAGGTTCTCCGCGAAACAATAGCCTATGTGGCCTTCGCGGCGGCAACAGAAGATTCGAGGCCGGTTCTCACAGGTATCAAAGTGGAAGTCAATGGAGAAGACTTTACTTTTGCAGCCGCGGATGGATTTAGGCTTGCGGTGTATGACGGTAGGCTCACTGAACCGCTACCTGAACCTACAGAATTTATAATTCCTGCAAAAACGATGCAGGAAGTTGGAAGGTTAATAGGCGGAGATGACACCGGAGTGGAGTTCACCGTGACTTCTGCAGGAACACATGCCCTCTTCAATATAGGCACGGTGGAAATTGTTTCCCAACTAATGCCAGGTTCTTTTCCCAATTTCAGGTCGCTTATCCCGTCGGAACATAGGAACAGGGTAATAGTTCAACAATCTGACTTTATGAGGGCCGTCAGGTCTGCTTCTATCTTTGCGAGGGATGGCAGCGGAATTGTCCGAGTTCAGATTATGGGAGAGGAACAGGGCGGTGGTATATCAATTTCTTCCCGAGCGGAGGAGTTAGGAGATAACCAAGGAGAGATTGATGGTGAAGTGGAAGGTGAGGTAGATGACCAATCCCGGATCGCATTTAACAATAAATATCTTTCGGAAGTTCTCGATGTGCTGGGTGACGGAGAGATCGCATTTGAAATCACCAGTGCGTCCAGTCCAGGAGTAGTTCGGTCAGTCAGCAAAGAAGGTTACACGCACGTAGTCATGCCGATGTTTGTACAATGGTGACGGGTGACGAAATTTCCGTCTGTTTCAGGCACATTAAATCCGCACCAGTTTCATAAAAAATTAACGAAAATGTGTTAGACTTCACGCGATATTGATTATTATTATTCGCTTCTGAGATGTGGCGGAGTTTCCTACCGGAGGTATTGGATG
>CAZZBP010000080.1:0-493 GCA_964652755.1 uncultured Dehalococcoidia bacterium | reverse complement strand
AGCAAGGAAGGTTACACGCACGTAGTCATGCCTATGTTCGTTCAATGGTGATAAATCTAAGGGTGTTTCAGGAGTACCTTTCGAGCTGACCACAGCACTTTGACTTATGACTTATACCCTGGACACTTATTCGGAATCTGGTCCAGAGTTAACTTTTGAGAATGTCTCACTCTACGCTACGTCTGATGTAAATAGATATGTCAGCTCTGAACATACGTGCCCGTATTCATCATGGACTTCAAGTAGCTTTCCATAAGGAGAGTTGTTACCTCCTCAAATCAGCACATCTGGTTTGAGTGTCTCGGCTGATTATCCATGTATATCAGGAACTGGCCTATTCCCTACCGCTCTTAGCAATATTGAGCGCTGCCAGTAAATTCTCCGAGCTAAACTCGCTCAACGACATATCCACATTCAACGATCTAGACTCAAGCTGAGCGATCGCTCGGCCAAATCCTCGATCCATCAGCCATCCTACCGCGTCCATTTGATC
>CAZZBP010000079.1:0-7442 GCA_964652755.1 uncultured Dehalococcoidia bacterium | reverse complement strand
GGCCTCAGTCCTTTGATCCTGCCCGGCAACCTTAACTCTCAAGGTGCCCCTGGGGGATAAGACGAGGTTCCATGAGGGACAAAGGGTGCGGGCTCTCCGTACTCCGGAGGGCTTTTTTTTGCCCCCTCGCAAAAGTGCCGCATAGTTGGGACGAGTGAAGGAGAAGTCCCTATGGGTATACAGCGTAAACTTGGAAATAGCTATGTGGGTGAAGAAGATAGTTCCAATAGAGAAACCGCCTTGATTCCCACATATCTCTCGGCAATTGCTGATCGGGTGAACGGAACACGAATAGAATGGGCCGCTGACCTCCGAAAAATATATGGTCCTGATTGGCTTACGAGATACTGTGACAAACTTGATCCCACTTTATCTTTTAGACTTAATCGGAACTCGCAAGAAATAAGCTCTTGACAACAAACTGAATAGTCCTTCGCATTTAACAAGAATCCTAAAATTCAAGCATTTTGCAGTTTATGGACCGATCTTGTACCGCTAACCAATTATCCCATCTGAGATAGGTAGAGACCCCCTTCACCTCAGCGAAAAACTTCCCTTTGGAACCACTATGTCTTTTCGTCCAGAGTATCTACTCGTAACCATTTAGATTAGATTTAATATCTTATGGGCAGACGCGCTAATATCGATTCATTCTTACATCCCGATACCTCATAGGGGGTAGAGAGAAGTACCAGTTAGGTCAACATTCAATTTCATAGGATTTCACGAGCTATTGGCGTCTTGCCACCATAGAAAGCAAAGGAAATTGTAAGATTTATGCGAATATAATTACTGGTAATTTATTTCATGAATTATTATACTATTATCTCGTTTTATTCAGGAACCCAATCCGAACACTAACGGTAGCAACTGCAACGGATTGGAAAAGGGAAAGTGGGAGAAACATAAGTTGGACAAGAGTAAGTCTGGACATTCAGTTGAAACTTCCACATCAGATTGGTCGTACGCCTCAGGTCACTCCTACAAAAAACAAGTCGGCTCCCAAAGGAGCCTATTACAGTCAGGACAACATCATCTAAAAAAACAATTACTAAGTAAATCTGTTCTCCTTTGCATAAGAAAGCCGAACTTTAAGCCTGTACGAGTCCCCACAAGAATTCATACATTTGATACTTTTAAGTCTGTCAATTACAGATTCTTGTGGCTATCCAATGTCATATTCAGTGGGGCCTTCTGGTTGCAACAAGTACTTATCGGCTGGCTTGCATACGACATCACCGGATCCCCTTTTTTGACGAGCATCATAATGGGACTTGATGCCCTTCCGATACTTCTGGGCGCACCTCTCGGTGGGCTTGTCTGCGATAGGTTTGACAAGCGGCGGCTTCTGGCAATAGTTTACACATATCAAGCCATCCTGATGGTCACATTTTCTATCTTCCTTATGGCCGGTTTGGGTGCTACCTGGAACTTATTTGGTTTCGTGTTTCTAATGGGTATAGCTTGGACAATCCATGACCCGGCCCGCATGGCATTGATCACGACGATTGTACCGAGAGAAAAGCTAATAAATGCCTTCGCCCTGAATGCAATGGCATTCAGTATTATGAGACTCGGCGTTCCGGCAGCAGGTGGATTATTCCTAGGCTTGATTGGAGCTTGGCCAATATTCCTGGTAGAAGCATTCCTCATGGTAGGTGCGGGGCTTATTATCCAGTTGATAAAAACACCTAAAGGGATACTTCCGTCAATAGAGCCGAAAAAAAAGAGTCAACTAGGGTCTTCTCTGAGAAATGTGCCTACAGAACTGCGATCCGGAATCAGGTTCATCTCGAGACAGCCGGTAATAATCGGATTTATGTGCCTAACGTTATTGATGGTTATCCTTATTGTGCCCTTCATTAACGGTCTTATGCCAGTTTATGCAGCGGAGTTATTTGAAGTAGGTCCTAAGGGCCTAGGCCTTTTATTTTCCTCTGCCGGACTTGGTTCCTTGTTAAGCACCATAATTCTAGCTTCTTGGAAACGTATAACCAGGCCAGGTATAGTTACGTTCTCTGCCCTCGCCTTCCTTATCGCGCTAATGACTGCCATGTCCATTAACCGTAGCTATGAAGTGGCATTGGGCATTGTTATGGCCATTTCGGGAGCAATGATGGCGTATTTCTCCATTGCCAGTGCGACTGTTCAAAGCATCTTACCTGACAACCTACGAGGCAAAGTAACCGGCATTTACATGATGGCTTCGGGACTCATCCCAATCGGGGCGTTAACAGCGGGAATAATTGCTAACGAATTTAGTGCTCCTGTAGCAACAAGGTTGGGAGCTATATTGGCAATCTGTGTATTATCAATATCCCTCTATATATTCCGGGACGTGTGGAATTACCGATCGGAAACATCAACGGATCCCAAAGCGCTTAAACAAGGCGAATACCTTGATGAACCCCTTTCGCCGCAACGGACCGTTAGGGAACGAACTGTTCCTAAGGCTATCGCTGCCGCCGGAGGAGACTCATAATTTTTCAGCGCCTTGAATCGTATGTTCCTGTACCATGTGTGGCCAACCCCAGATAGTACAGGAGTAACACTCTATGCATGGTACCTCTTCTACGACAGATTTTATAAAGACAGAGGCCGTTTCGAAGAATGGAATGGTGGCAACCAAAGATCCTTTGTCTACAGATGCTGGGCTACAAATGCTGAAGTTGGGCGGTAACGCTATTGATGCGGGAGTTGCTGCCTGTTTGGCAGTGGGTGTTGTCGAACCTGAATCAAGTGGAATCGGAGGAGGGGGATATATGGTGTTTCAGGTAGGCGATCAAGGTGGCGTAATAGGCTTTCCTATGAAAGGTCCTACAGGTGCACACCCCGACATGTACGAACTCACAGGAGAAGCCTCAGTCGGTAGCTTTGGATGGGCAGGAGTTAAAAACGATGCGAATATTCATGGTTATCGATCTATAGCCGTGCCCGGATGTGTTGCAGTGTTGCTAGAAGCGCATAAACGCTTTTGAAAACTACCAATTTGGGAGGTGACGAGGCCAGCTGCCAAGATCGCTCGAGAAGGATTTTCTCCGGGATGGTTCACTTTGTACAAGTTCGGTAGCCTTTCAAAAATGTTATTGCGCTATCCAGAGCTAGGAAACACGTTCATGCCAGACGGTTCCCTACCATACGGAGATCTCGAATCTCCCCACATACTAAAACAACCTGACCTCGCCAATTCTCTGGATGCCATAGGCAAAGACGGAGCAAATGCCTTATACAGAGGAGAGCTAACTCAAGCTATCGTGGACGATGTTGTCGCCAACGGCGGAATACTATCAACTGATGACTTTGATAGATATCGTCCATTTTTCTGGCAACAGGGGCTTGAGTTTAATTACAGAGATAAGGTTATTCGAGTGCCACCATTTGCATGCGCGGGCATTACCAGCGCGATGACTTTGAAATTGTTGAATCGGTTTGATCTTCGTACCTTAGGGCACAACTCGACTGAAACACTTCACGCCTATATCAGCGCTGCGAGAATGGCCTACGCTGACAGATTTCAATATGTTGCAGATCCAGAATTCGCTGATGTACCGTGGGACGGATTGATTTCTGATGACTATACAATCAGGCGGAGTGAGCAAATAACCGACAATGCTCCTTCATCATACGAACCCGGTAATCCATGGATTGAGGAAGGGAGGGAACCAAAGTTTGTTCTACAAAGTAGCAAACCTCGCCCAGATAATGGGACCACTCATCTTTCTGTAATAGATGGCGAGGGCAACGCAGTTTCAATCACCAACACCATCATGTCAGGCTTTGGATCAGGGATTATCCCAAAGAATACGGGTATCGTAATGAACAATGGAATGATGTGGTATGACCCTGCACCGGGCCGGGTCAATTCTATAGCGCCTGGCAAATATCCACTCAACAACATGACTCCCGCACTAGTAATGGGCTCTGATGGGGTAGAAATAGCAGTAGGTGCCTCCGGAGGACGGAGGATAACAAACTGCGTCACTTCATTGTTAGTAAAGATGATAGATTTCAGTATGAGTCCTCAGGACGCCATAGACGCTCCCCGAATCGACTGCAGCTCGCTAACAACGGACGTTCCTCCTGAATTAGACCCTGACGTGATAGCCGAGTTGGTAGAAAGAGGGCACAACATACGTATTCTTGGAGATGGCTTTACGCAAACAGGTTTTGCAAAATTTGCGAGCCCGGCTGCAGTGGCTAAAAAAGAGGGCCTATATATTGGGGGGGTAGACACATTTCATTCTGCCCATGCCGCAGGGATATGAATCATCTCATACAGTCCAATATCGGACGGGTTATTCCGAACCTAATTTCTAGATTAGATCTATTCGGGAGCCGCTAACGTTTCCACACAAACGTTTTCAGAAACCAGGGTTTTCGCTTTTTTGAGTTTCTCTGGGTGGTCGAACCGTGCTAATTTTTGAAGCGAAGCCAACCTGTCCATCGTGTCTAGGGTGTTGGTCTCCACAATTATGACCGCTACATCCTCTTCATTAGACTCGTACTTTACATACTCAATGGGCTCGAACCCATTGGTCATAATGAAACATTCCATGTCCGTTTGAAGCGCAGACATCTGAACATCAGGCCTATCGCCCCTGACTACCACTGCTTTCTTATTTCTGGTAGAAAAGACAAATTGGCCAGGATCCATTCCAAATCCTCCAACCATAAAGTTCTCGACCAGCCTATCAGATCTGTGATCTCCGCAGAAAAACTTCCCCCCGAGGTTCTCTGATATTTGTCCGACCGTAAGACTTAGGAGGGTCCGGTCCTCGGGAATAACTCCTAGAATTGAAATATCAGCCTCTTCGAATAATGGAGCTAGTTTATTCGCCATCTCCGTACGGCCATATCTAGTTCGGCAGTTGATCACGACACCCGCTAAAGCCGAGCCGAAATCTCTTGCAAATTCCAAGCACGAGGCTCCATCACTAAAATCGGATACAACTATCGCTTTGGCTTCAGTTTTAGAAACTATGTCTACATGATCCGTCTGGTCGACGGTACCGGATCCTTCAACAATTACGAAATCTGACTTCTCGCCCGCACTGACGATTGCAGATATTAAGGTATTCTTTGAGGAGCAAGATGGACCACGTATTGCTTCGCCAAGCAGCTTTGAAAGAATGTCATGTTCTGTCTCAACCCGATTACCCTCCATAGAGGGAATTAGACCGATCACATTCTTGCCTGCGTCTTTGAGGATACCAACTAGAGCTGCAGCGAGAGTAGTCTTACCTACGCCACCAGTCTGGGAAGTTATGTAGAGAACACCCATCTGACCTACTTCAATATCAACAACTCGAATGCAACCTTCTTCGAGCCATACCCTGCCATTTTTATCGTAAGCAGAACATTTCAGTTAAACAGGTTGGGAGACCTTATCTCCTCACTCCTCGCCGTCGGCGACGTAATCTCCTGAGACTCCTCTGTTTATCAAGTCTAGATTGCTCCCCTTTGGAGCGAAAGAAACGACGATTACGCAGTTCCCTGAGTATTCCCGCCCTTTGCATAGTTGTCTGAAAACGCATGACGAGCGCTTCCGGCACTTCGCCATCACGGAGGGTTACAAATGCCAACCTGATTCTCCCTGCTATTCGGTCCAGTTCGCCAACATTTATTTACGATTACCGGACTCTCTTATATAACTTATATGGCAAATCAATACCAGGATTACTCCTACTGCACCGTCTGCCGCAGGCGGAAATTATAGCATAGTGACAGATATAGCCCAAAACCAAAAAACTACTTTCGCTTGCGGCTATGCACTCCTTACCTCTAACATTCTCACCAAGCCTTCCAAACCATCAATAATATTGCCAATGGAGTCGTACATGGCAGGTCCAAACCATGAATTCACCCAAGTTACTCAGTTCATTCCGGAGACGTTTGGTGATCCCGGAATGAGAACTTTTCGAATCTCCGTAGACAGCGCTAGCAGCAGTGCAAAAATATGGCTCGAGAAGGAGCAACTTGCGGAACTATGCCTCGCAATGGTTCAGATGGAAAAAGAAAACGTGGAGGAAGAGGGCGCCACTGGCAAACCGCCAGACGGCATCGAAGCAGAAGGCCTCACAAATCTTGATTTTAAGGCTAACCGACTCGCCTTCGGACATAATCCGGATAGTGGGCTTTTCGTTGTAGATGCGCACGATCCCGAAGATGACGGCAATGAAGAACCTACAGTTCGAATCTGGGTAACAAGAGCTATGATCAGAGAATTCTCACATGACGGTCTGGAGATCGTTTCAGCTGGCAGGCCAATATGTCAGTTGTGCGGAAGAGCCGTTAACCCTGACGGGCATTATTGCGAACGTACTAACGGCCACTCAAAAGATGCCGCTGAACGGCTCTGACAACCCAATCCGTTAGCATTCCCCTAGCACTTGGATCAAAACAAAGGAGAGGGCACACTGCCAGCACGAACGCAGAAAGACCCAAGGGAGCAGTTTCCTACGCCTGAAGCGGAAGTCCTTGACCTGACAGATAAAGATGCTTCTATTTTCCTTGAACAGGGTGAGTTTCTGGGCGGCCACACAATGCCGTGGGGCTCGAATTACACTTTTTTAATTTGGCTATCCGCGGGGGAACAATCCAAATGTGTACGCGCTATCTACAAGCCCCGGGATGGGGAAAAACCTTTACACGATTTTCCGTACGGCACGCTATATAAAAGGGAGTACGCAGCCTATCTACTGAGCAGAGAACTCGGTTGGCCCAACATACCCCTTACCATCGTGCGTGATGGACCTTACGGGATAGGCTCGATGCAACTCTACAAGGACTGCGATCCCAGAGTGACATATTTCGAAATGAGAGATGATCTTGAAGAAGAGCTGGCCAAATTTGCTGTTTTCGATCTTCTAGTGAATAACGCTGACAGAAAAGCAGGTCATTGTATACTCGACAATCGCCAGAAAATTTGGTCCATAGATCACGGTCTTACATTTCACCAATCATTTAAACTCCGGACAGTTATGCTTGAGTACTGTGGCACAACAATTCCGAAGCACCTACTTTTAGACCTGAAGTCGTTAGCGAATAGGTTGGAATCGGTCGGAAATATAAAATCTTCTTTACAAGATCAGACTTCAGAGAAAGAAATGCAGGCTCTTATTCAGAGGCTGGAGAGAATGATTGAAGACCCAATATTACCTATACTTGACCCGTATAGAAATGTCCCATGGCCTTTCGTTTAAAAGACATCGCTCATGTAGATTTATTCCACACAATTCAATGCGATTTAGAATCTTATTGCCCCTACTAGAGGTCACACAATAGAATATTCAGGTGGTCGTTATCCAATTATTACTAATGTACTCATTGGATGACTGAGTTTTTGCGTATCTGCGCTAAGTCGAAGTGGGGACCGTACCGTATGTGAGGAGGGTTGGCCGAGCGGACGAAGGCACCAGTCTTGAAAACTGGCATATCCTAAC
>CAZZBP010000078.1:0-7451 GCA_964652755.1 uncultured Dehalococcoidia bacterium | reverse complement strand
AGATTGCAGAAGCTGAAGTAATGATACAGGGAGGGATAAAGGATGTCTTGGTTACTTCCGAGATTGTTGGCCCAGACAAACTTCGTAGACTCGCGGCTTTGGCAAAGCATGCCAACATCAAGGTTTGCATCGATAACCTTCAGAATGTGAAAGATTTATCGGAAGCAGCCGTAAAAATGTCATCGGAAATTGGAGTTTTGATAGAGGTTGATACATCAATGGGTCGGGCGGGTGTAAGGAGTCCAGGAGAAGGTGTGGCGCTAGCAAAGGTGGCAGCATCGCTTCCAGGTATTAAATTCCTAGGTGTTATGAGCCATCAAACTGTAAGGGGATGGGCGGATAGGGAAACCCGATTCACCGAGGGAAGGCGTTACATTGAAATCTGTCTAGAAGTAAAAAGAGCGATAGAAGCGGAAGGTATACCTGTAGTAATGGTCTCATCAGGAGAGACATTTAGCTATGATGTTGCTCCAGAGATTGAAGGAGTGACAGAAGTCGAGGGTGGAACCTATGCTTTGGGGAGTGCTTCCAACAGGTATATGGAAGATTTTGACATTGCAGGGAAGATAATAACAAGGGTGATCGATGTAAAAGAAAATTACGCGTTCATTGATGCCGGACGCAGGTGTCTTGGGGGCCCAATGGGATTAACCCCTGTAGTGGAGGGTCATGAGGACGTGAAATTTGTCAAAATGGAGGAATCCAGTTCAGTATTGATGTCCGAAGATCGTAGTCCATTTGCTGTAGGAGAGGTGTTGTACCTACTTAGTAACCAACAGGACATTATGGTGAATCGATGGGACGAATTTATAGCCTTACGTAACGATGTTGTAGAAGCAGTATGGGACATTCCAGCCAGGGGTTGTCATCACTAAATATAGTCGTAGGTATTGGTTCTCTAAATGCAATTATCGAAGTGGCTGTTCGCCCAATTTTATGATGTGTTGAATTCAGTGGTTGAATCTAAGGTTTTGCCATACAGAAGAATGACTGCGGGCCGATGCGAGGGTCACGTATTGGAAATAGGTGCTGGGACCGGAGCGAATCTCTCGGTGCTTCAACATACAAACAGCATCACTGCTGCAGAACCAGACCGACACATGAGACGTAAATTAATATCCGCTGCAAGAAAACACAACATAGTGGTCAATATCTCAACCTGTAAAGGTGAAAGCTTGTCTTTTCCCGATGATCATTTTGATTCTGTGGTTACGACTTTAGTCCTTTGCATGGTAGAGGACGTGGAAGCAGTTATATCGGAGGCATATAGGGTTCTTAGGCCCGGAGGTAGATTCTATTTCTACGAACATGTTGTATCTAAGACATCATTGGGGAAAGGTTTACAGAAATTGCTGAATCCATTCTGGCGATGGGTAACGACGGGTTGTCATCTCCATAGGGATATCAAGCGTCTGTTGCATGATTCCCAATTTCAAACCGTCAGTTTAAGAGAATTCAGTCTTAGCTTAGGCATTGTGATTCGAATTCCCAATATAGTTGGATATGCTGTCAAATAGGGAATATGAAATTTATTGAACGTGGGTTCGTTGATTGTACTGGGCAGCTCTTGACCCGTGTACCTGACATCGTCATGGCTTCTGCAACTGGAGTGGTTTTTGATCTGTCTGGGAGAGTGTTACTTCAGCAGAGGTCGGATAACGGTTGGTGGGGATTGCCGGGTGGTTGTATGGACCCCGCAGAATCCCTGATAGATTGTTCGGCGAGGGAAATATTTGAGGAAACCGGATTAACTGTAGATGTTAAATGCATGGTACAAGTGTATTCGGATCTCAAGGACTTTACAGCGATACTGTATCCAGATGGAAATCTCGTTCAATATGTCTCTGCGTTGTTCATATGTTCAAGAATTGCTGGTGAATTGAGAATTTCAGACGAAAGTTTGGATATTGGTTATTACTTTCCTCAAAAGTTACCAGAGATGACCCTTTTATCCACGAGATTGGGTATTGATGATGCATTAAAACACGTTAGGGAAGACAGTTGCGTGGAGGAGATAGGCCTGTATTAAGGATATGTCTTATAACTGGAGAAATGACGGAAATCTCAGCCAGAAGAGTGATTTGGATTATCTGCTTGAAGTAATAGAGTCTCTAACAGTTGCCTTGCATCAGGATCCTAATGACACCGAGAAACTTTTTCTTCGCGGGAATGGCTACTTAGATGCTAGAAGATTTGATGAGGCGATTGATGACTATTCTAAGATTATTGGATTCGGCCAAGCAGAGGCACCTGTATACAATAATAGGGGGATTTGCTATAGAGGCATGGGTAATCCAAACCAAGCGATCGTTGATTTTACAAAAGCTTTGGGCATAGATCCTCTATACCGAGACGCATATAACAACCGAGGAATGGCGAAAGCCGATTTGGGACTTCATGAAGAGGCATTATCTGACTATAACGAGGCTATAGATTTGGACTCCGAGTATTGGTATGCATTTAACAATAGGGCTATGCTGCTTTGGACTTTAGGTGACAGAGAAAATGCTGCCCTTGATTACGAAAAGGTAAGAAAGATACTAGGCGAATAAAATAATTACCATGCGGCAATACTTCCGTCCTGCCTGGGCTCAGTCCCTCCCGTAATGACCCCGCTTAACGGATCCCTTTGGATTATCTGACCCCCTCCAAATACTAGGTTATCGGGTTCTCCGATAATCACTTTGTGTCCTTTTCGATCAAGCGACCTTGAAATTTCTTTGCTTGCTAAGGATTCTATTCCTATCCCTTCTCCAGTACGGACACTGAATCTAGGTGCGTTCAATGCCTCTTGGGGGGAAAGGGCGAAATCGACCATGTTCACCATCATTTGAAAATGACCTTGTGCCTGTTGAACAGTCCCCATCACCCCGTAACTAATCCAAAGTTCATCGTTTTTAGTTGCCATACCTGGTATGAGTGTGTGAAATGGTCTCTTGCTGGGCTGTAGGTAATTGGGATGACGAGGATCCAACGAGAAGGAGGCACCTCGGCTTTGTAGTACAACTCCTGTTCCCGGAATGACGTGACCGGATCCAAACCCACTGTAAATACTGTTTATAAGGGAGCAGGCATTTCCTTCGCCGTCTATTGCAGTTAGATAGACGGTATCTGAGTTAGGAATCTTATAGCCTGTAGCGAAATTCGGGTTGGTCTTGTTCGGATCTATGGTTTTCGCTCGATTGGCAGCGTAATCCTTGGAAAGTAGTTGATTCACCGGGATGCGCATGCTAGAAGGATCAGAAATGTGTGCGAGACCGTCACTGAAGGACAGTCTCATTGCCTCTATGAGATGATGGTAGGTTTCGGATTTTTGAAACCCCATTTTTCGGATGTCGAATTGTTCAGCAATGTTCAAAGCCATAAGTACATGTAATCCCTGAGTATTAGGGGGACATTCCCATGCTGTTACTCCGCGGTATGATGTGCATGCAGGTTCAACCCAATCTGCCTTGTGGCCTGCAAGATCTTCCGCAGTTAGCCAGCCCCCGTTTTCAGAGAGATAATTCAGAATCTGGTCAGCGATGTCTCCTTTGTAGAAAGCGTCAGCCCCACCTGAGCCAACATCTTGCAAGACTCGCGCGAGACCAGGATTAGAGAAAATTTCACCCGCCTCAGGCGACCGTCCATTGATCGTAAGTTCGTGTCCCGCTATATTTGACAACCTGTGGAGGTTGTTTTTCCACTGGCTGGATATGATTTCAGAGACTGGGAATCCACTGTTCGCATACGAAATAGCAGGCTGTAAGACCTCTGATATACCCAGGTGTCCGAAACGAGCTATGAGTTCATCCCAGCCGCTTGCTGCGCCAGGTACCGTTATCGATAAGGGGGAAATATCGCTTATCGACGTCTGGTTTTGATTCAGAATCTTACAGGGATCAGTCAGGCTCCCAGACCTTCCACTCGCGTTTAGGGCGTGGACTTTCTTCTCCCTGTTGTCCCAAACCAGGGCGAATAAATCACCGCCGATACCCGTGGACGCGGGCTCTACCACATTAAGGACAGCAGCTGAAGCGACAGCAGCATCAACCGCGTGCCCGCCCTTCTTTAACATCTCCAACCCAGCCTCGGATGCAAGAGGTTGGCTGGTAGCGACCATACCGTTTAGGCATCTGATATTTGACCTTCTTGAATCAAAATTGAGGTTCACTTTATTAGTTATCCTTTTTTACAGAAATAACCGGCCTCTGCGGCCAATCGAAGGGATATGTAGGGATCTATGACGCGTGGTCCATCGAGGCTCAATTCAATCTTTGCAATTTGGCCCGGTTGAAGCGGAATAGTTCGTTCTCCGTCTAAGGCTATTATGCAAGGATCACCTAACACTTGATATTCTTTTCCAGGTTTCATCAAGGTGCATTCTGAGTAAAAAACTGGGCTTAATTCGCCAGGGGTCACAGGTGCGGTTACAAAATCTCCAGTTTTTGAACGTGACAAAGAGATCCGTAGCCCCACGCTATCAGTTCGCGACACCGGCCGAACCATTCCTCCTATGGCGGAGAGACCAATGCTTGCTGGTTCTGCTATCGATAGGAAAAGTTCACTAATAGAATCAATGTTCCAGATTGCTCTTGCGCCTACAAATCGTTCTCTCGAAATTGCCACGTCGACTAGTGCAACATCTGATCGGCCGGAATCGATCATGATATTCATGGATTTGTGTTGTGGGGCACATATTTCTGGATTCGAAGTTCCTGTCACTACGTATCCAGTAGCTAACCCAGCAAGGGTCCCTTCAATGAGATATGGGAAGACATTGTTAGTGCCGGTTGAGACTGGCATTAAGGGGACAGGGCCGATTTTCTTGCTTGCAGCTCTGCTGGTGCCATCTCCGCCGAGAGCAACTATGGCGCCTACACCTGACAGAGCCATATTTTCCGCTGCTCGCGTAGTATCTTGATCATTGTTGAATACCGGCATGTCCAGGGTGTCTATCTGCATATTTCCGCCGTACTCGTGTGCTGCCGTAAGGGAAAGATTGGAATAATCGGGCATCAAAAGTATTTTTTCGACCCCTGAGGCTTCCAATCCGGCAAGAATTCTTCTAACAATGTTGATTTTTTCCTGATTGGATATAACTCGGCTTTGTGAAACAAGACGCCTTATATCCTTGCCGGAGGCAGGGTTTGTTATGATGCCGACTGTGAACAAATGTAAATTTATGAATGGGCGTAAAGTCTTAGGAGTATATCAAGACAAACAATCACTCAACAGTCAATTTAGCAAGAAATGAGTCCTCATTAACACAAACTCCTATGTCTAGTACTAACAAAAAGCGGACACTCGTAAAAGAGCTATCTGATGTTTTCACTCAAATATACGGCCCAATTGAATGGAAAAGCCGATATAACGCTGCTGAAGAACTTGTGTATACGATCCTTTCGCAACACACGTCTGACATAAACTCAGAAAGAGCGTTCAAAAGCTTAATGGAACGATTTGGATCGTTAGACCAAGTGGCGGATGCCCCGGTAGAGTTTATTGAAAAAAGCATAAGACATGGTGGACTATCCAAATCCAAGGCGCCCAGGATAAAGACTATTCTCAACCAGGTGCGTTGCGAGCTGGGTTCGTTTGATCTGGATTTTCTCGCCAATATGCCTCTGCAAGATGCGAAAGATTGGCTAATTCGGCTGAAAGGAGTGGGACCAAAGACTGCTGCTATTATCCTTTGTTTTTCTTTTGGCATGCCTGCAATGCCTGTCGATACTCATATCCACAGGGTTTCAAAGAGGCTTCGATTGATTGGCCAAAAGGTGAATGCGGAAAAGGCTCACGATTTACTCGAGGAAATCGTACCTCCTAGTGACGTTTTTCAGTTTCACATGTTTTTGATAAGGCATGGGAGGGATACATGTAAGGCAAGATTCCCGAAGTGCGAAGAATGCGGGATAGCACGTTTATGTCCCAGTAAAGGAAAATTTTGATATCAGGGATGCCTTTCTTGCTGATATTGTTGTAGACTGCTTGCCAACAATTTTGGAAAGGGAAGACTATTGAAAGTTGGAATCATTAATGTAACAGGCTATGCGGGTGCGGAGCTGGCGAGAATACTTAGCCGCCATCCCGACGTTGATTTATCTTCAGTGACAGGGAGAAGTGGAGCAGGAAAGACACTCGGTGAGGTATTTCCCCATCTTGAGGATATAGGGTTAACGATTGAACCAGAATTGGCAGGTAGCTTAGACTTCGTCTTTTCTGCTCTGCCTCATGCCGCAAGTGCGGAAGCCCTTGTAGATGTTGTCGAATCAGGTATCAAAACGGTAGACATTAGCGCTGACTTCAGAATCCGCGACTTGGACGTTTATACGGAATGGTACGAGGTGGAACATCCCTGTCCGCAATTAGCAGAGGATAGTGTATATGGTCTTCCAGAGATTTATAGGGATGCAATTTCACAAAGTAACATAGTGGCAAATCCCGGTTGTTATCCTACGGCGTCGATACTCGGCTTGGCTCCAGCTTTGAAAGCGGGGATTATTGAGAAAGACATAATCATTGACGCCAAGTCAGGCGTGTCAGGAGCGGGTAGGGGACTTTCCTTAAAGACTCATTACTCTGAGGTTAATGAAAATGTTAGTGCATATGGTTTAGACGGGCATCGACACATGCCTGAAATTGCTCAAGAACTGACACTTGCTGCCGAGGGAGAAGTGTCTCTGACGTTCGTGCCTCATCTTATTCCTATGACCAGGGGCATCCTCGCAACTTCTTATGCCTCGATCACACAAGATTTTCTCAATTCTAATGATAAAGTCGCTGAGTGCGTGATGGAGATTTATAGCGATGCCTATCAGGATGAGGAATTTGTTAAAGTGACCACTTCAGCACCCATGACTAAGCAAACCCTTGGGGGGAACGACTGCCTTATTTATCCCACTGTTGATAAACGAAATGGCCGTCTTGTTACGGTTAGCTGCATTGACAACCTTGTGAAAGGCGCCGCGGGACAAGCTATTCAGAATATGAACCTCATGTGCGGGATGCAGGAACACGCAGGCCTTGACCAATTGGCGCTTTATCCATAGGACAATTGCACGGATTGGATTGCAGTAACACAGTTGCAGCAATAGAATTATGGTTGGTGTTTATTTAGGAGACCATTTCTCGGCCCCATCGTCTAGTGGTTAGGACAGCGGCCTTTCAAGCCGCAAACACGGGTTCGAACCCCGTTGGGGTCACCATTTCATTTCCCAATTCTAGGCACAAAAAATCCGGAGACTTTTGAGGTTGGCCCTTTTGTCCAGCCCAATTTGCCTCATAAGTCTTTTGACGCTGTCCGAAACTCCATGTAGGTGATAGGGTTCACCGGTGGCCTCGGCGAACACCGGGGTCTTTTCACTCCAGCCCCATTCGTATCTTTTGGAATCTCCAAGTTTCAGAGCTTCGCCACTTATTTCGCCGCTCACATCTCACAGTAAAAGTTTCAGTTTGTAATTTGTTTTGCG
>CAZZBP010000077.1:0-7955 GCA_964652755.1 uncultured Dehalococcoidia bacterium | reverse complement strand
GAAGAACAGGACTTTTCCTTTAGAGGCGTCCTACGTTAAATTCTTCTGATACACGTTCCTAGAAACCAGGATTACCGTATCCATCCACCTTAATACAGGCCACCCAATGATCTGGCGAGACCTCACGGAGTTCAGGCATCTCTATTTCACAATCGCCGTCTCCGACAGGGCAGCGAGTATGAAACACACAGCCGTCAGGCGGCGACATTGGACTTGGGACATCACCCGTTAGGATAATCCTCTCTCTATCCGCCTCCATTATGGGGTCTGGGATCGGTACGGCGGAGAGAAGTGCTCTTGTATAAGGATGTAATGGATTTTCGTACAGCTCATTTCTATCAGCTACTTCCACTATATGACCTAGATACATTACAGCTATTCTGTCACTGATGTGTTTTACTACAGATAAATCGTGGGCGATAAAAAGATATGTGAGACCCAATTCTTCTTGAAGATCTTCGAGCAAATTGATAACTTGAGCCTGTATTGAAACATCTAGTGCAGAAACTGGCTCGTCGCACACTATAAAGCTGGGATTTACGGCTAATGCACGTGCAATCCCAATTCTCTGCCTCTGACCACCGCTAAATTCATGGGGATAACGATCCCCCATGTAAGGACTGAGACCTACAGTAGTAAGTAACTCCGATACTCTGTCGCGATATTCTCCCTTGCTATCCGTCAACTTATGAACTTTTAAGGGTTCACCGACTATATCTCCGCAAGTCATCCGAGGGTTTAATGATCCGTAGGGATCCTGAAAAATAACCTGCATTTCCCTACGCATCTGGCGCATTTGAGAGTTATTGAGACTAGTGACATCTTCCCCGTTAAATTTCACTTCTCCTTCAGTAGGTCTGTATAACTGGAGGATACATCTTCCAGTGGTAGTTTTCCCACAACCACTCTCTCCAACTAAGCCGAGGGTTTCACCCTTGTTTATGTGAAAAGTAACATCGTCAACAGCTTTTATGTCAGCAACCTTTTTCTGAAAAACTATCCCCGAGGTAACAGGGAAGTACATTTTAAGGTTATTAACTTCGACTAGCGGCTGTTCCGACTCTGTTATTTGATCTGTGACCATTTTTGTCTCCGATTCTGAATCATCCATGTCATCCAGTTGCTACCTTGGATGAAAGCTCTTCAATCTCTTCCACTCTGATACAGGCAGAATGATGTTTTGACTCTACCTCTCTTAATACGGGGTCGCCTGAAATACACGCGTCCGCCGCGAACTTACATCTTGGGGCAAAACTACAGCCACCCGGCAGGTTGCCTAAGTCAGGCGGTAATCCTTCAATCGCATCTAACCTTACTCTAGCCTCTGAAGAATCCAATCTAGGGACAGAATTTAACAATGCAAGAGTGTAGGGATGCTTCGGATTGTTGTATAACTCTACTGCACTTGCGGTCTCAATTATTTTCCCCGCATACATCACCAGAACCCTGTCCGCATACCGAGCAACAACACCTAAATTATGCGTGATTATAATCAGAGCGGTCCCAAGGTCTTTTGAAAGCTCTTGCATCAATTCAAGTATCTGGGCTTGAATCGTTACATCAAGGGCCGTGGTCGGCTCATCAGCAATAATTAACTTAGGGTTGCAGCTCAGAGCCATCGCGATCATTACCCTTTGTCTCATTCCGCCACTGAACTGGTGAGGGTAGTCAGCAAGACGGCGTTCGGCATCAGGTATCCCAACCAATGAAAGCAGCTCTGCCGCTCTTTCATTCGCTTCCGACTTGTTCATGTTTTGATGTAGTTCTAGGGTTTCCGTAAGCTGTCTACCTATAGTAAGAACGGGGTTCAAGGAAGTCATTGGTTCCTGAAAAACCATTGCAATGCGATTACCACGTATATCCCGCATCTCTTTGTCGTCCATCTGTACAAGATCTTCGCCCTCGAAAATTACCTCGCCACCAACTATCCTCCCTGGAGGGCTAGCTACGAGACGCATAATAGACATAGCTCCGACACTCTTCCCGCATCCGCTTTCTCCAACGATGCCAACTACTTCTCCCTCCTCAACCTCATAGGAGATGCCATCGACCGCTTTAACAACCCCGTCAGGGGTAAAAAAGTGAGTTTTTAGATTACTAACCTCTAACAACGAAGCCATACATGAACCTCCAGTGAATATCCCACATCCACACTGAAATATCAGTGTTTGATTCCGAGTTATTCAATTTCTGATTGATATAGTAATAGTTTATATAATAATCTCATGATTTAATAGGTCCTATTATCTTTCCATCCTCAAGCCCGTGAAGACCATCGATAACTATGTCGGTAGCATATTCTAGACTTATTTCACTCGTATTTAGGACCATGTGATAAAGATCAGGTCTATCGGGGTCATCTAAATCAAAAAACTTCTGGAAATAATACTGGCGAGCCCTGTCTCGGCTGGCAACAACATCCTGAGCAGATTCGTGGTCCAGATTCTCACGAGACATCAATGTTTCTATTCTATCCTCCAAGTGAGCAACAACACCCACTCTTAGAACATTAGGCATGTCATTTAAAATTACGTGTCCTCCTCTACCAACGAAAACAACGTTTCCTTCATCCGCCATATCTCGCATTGTGTTGTGAACAGCCTCTATGTATACATCATCCTCTAATTCATGTCCACGGGTTATAATAGGTTGGGGAATATCATCGTACTCCTCCGTTAAAAAGGCCGCTGCTCCTGGGCCAAAATAAGGGTCACCACCCGCACCTGTAACGGCAGATCGTTCTAGGATTCTTTGAATCACCCTAAACCAACGCTCGCTACGACTAGGGGGTCTTTCTTCACGCTGATGAAGGGCTTCCACAGTAGCGCCCAATTCCTTAGCTACATTTGATAGAAAAAATCTATCCACGTAGTCAGCTCCCAGTTTCTCCGCCACCATAGGGCCTAGGTTACGAGCGCCCCCGCCTGACATTCCACCTAACGTGATGACTGACATTTTCCTTCTCCATGCTCTTGTCTTCTAGAATTCACTAAGCGACTTACCGGTAGTGAGTGAGAATGTTGATCGGGGCCTTATAGGTATTGGCTCCTTCCAGTTCGCTATGAAGTTTACAAATCAACATAACAATGTCAAATGAAAAACATGGGGCAACACTAGAACCGCAATACGGACAATACTTTTCTACCCGAGAGAAATTCCTTTGCACCGAAACCTGATAACTCAATTAGGACACATAAACCAACAACTTCTGCATTTAGTGATTCTACAAGCCTTGACGAAGCCTCTAAGGTTCCTCCCGTTGCTATCAAATCATCCACCACTAATACTTTTTGACCAGGCTGAAAGGCATCGACATGAATCTCCAACATATCGTCGCCATATTCGAGATCATATCGGGCAGTTTTTTTCTCAAAAGGCAATTTCCCTTCTTTTCTGATGGGCACAAAAGGAAGCCCTAATCTCAACGATATAGGAGCTCCGAATAAGAATCCCCTGGATTCTATACCTGCAATGATGTCAGGCCGAAATCGCTTAGACAAAAGGACCATATTATCAATCGCAAAGTTGAATGCCTCGATGTCGGCTAGCAACGGCGTTATATCTCTAAAGAGAATCCCATCTTTAGGAAAATCAGGAACAGTTCTTACGAACTTGTGTAGATTCATTTTCCTCCGCTGTCAAGGTTACCGACATAAACAGGAGTCTAACTTCAAATTGACAATGAAACCAGTCTTTTCAAAGTAAAACTCCAAAGGATAAATGGCTAGAACGCCTTATAATTGAATTCAAGAAAATTGTGATATGACTTTGAACAGGCAATTACTGTCTCGGAGTTACCAAACTCAATTGGATAACATTACGAGAGAAAATTTTGGTACTCGACATTACAAAAAACTAATAGAATGGGGCAGAGCATTTGTTTGTAATGACTGGAATCTGGATGCTAGATGAAAGACATTTACTTACTCACACACATAATTACCGAGTAGTAATATTTGAATAGAGTAAAAAATCCCAGAATTCAATTCAATAACTACTAAGCGCCTAGTGTTAATCAAGACGCGAACCCAACGGGTCGAAAAAAAGATCCTGAATCTGATTAAATTTCTGTCTGACGAATTTGCCAAAAGTGGAATTAGCTAAATTAATTTGAGTAAAAGGACGACTGCTATGATCACCGAGGAGAGACAATCAGTATTAGAAATCGAGTCAAGAAACAACTACATAGAATTGTGCCGTAACACTGTTTGGCCTTCTCTGAGAGCCTCCGGAGGAAAGGTAATTTGTATGCTCACTGGGATGATAGGAAGACCATCTACTCATTTACTCCAAATGACATCTTACGCAGATCTAGAATCTTGGCAAACTGCGCAAGGAGCTTGGAGCGTTAATCGTGAGTCTTTAATAAGTCAAGAATCTGTCAGGCTTCTAAGACCAATCGCTTCTAGGCCAAAAGATACTGTCCCTCCTGAAGACCGAAGATCAGTTTATGGATATCGCAAATTCTTCATATCGCCAACCGATATATCAGAGTTCGTGACCTGTTCCGAAGAAGGTATTTGGCCTAGAATCGAGAACATGGGCGCTTGCGTTCTGGGTATGTGGACCCCAATGGCATCGGTCTCTCCCTCGGAAATCGTGCTGCTCACTGGATACGACGGACCAGCGCACTGGGAGGAAACTCGTTTCCCGCAGGAGCAAAGATACAATTCTAATATTGAAGATCAACTTTGGGACAGGGAGAAAGCTCTCAGGGAACGCAGAGTAGAGCTCACACGAGACACTTGGGTCGAACTTATGAGATCAACTGACTTCTAGGTTGCAACAATACACTGACCCATAATTAATACTAAGGAGTTTTATATATGATAGGGGTCTTGACGCACCATTGGGCAAAAAAGGGAATGTTTGAAAAAGCTAGAGAACTGTTAGACGGAAACGGACTCGCTCAAAGTAATGCACCTGGTTTCATAAGTAGAACAACGCTGTTAGCGAGAACCAATTCTAATCAGATCAGTTCAATAGTTTTATGGGACAATGACGGGATTTATGATAGTTGGAAGAAAAGCTCAGAAAGGGATGTGGCAATGGCAGGAGCAGAGGTCCTGTGGGAAAAATCTCCAGTATCAGAAAGATTTGACATTCCGTAAACGAATATCCAAAAAAGCAAGTTATTCCTCAAATGCTCCATAAACCAAACAAGCGTTCTGCCCTCCAAATCCAAAGTTATTGGACAGGACTTTTTTTACTTTTGACCTCCTTGCCTGGTTAGGTACAACATCGAGATCACATAGTGGGTCCGGATTCTCATAGTTGATTGTTGGGTGAATAACTCCAGACTCGATCGTTTTAACAACCGCCACACCTTCTATTGCTCCGGCACCACCCAGTGCATGTCCGATCATGGATTTGGTTGAACTAACTGGGATACGTGAAGCCTGTCTGCCAAAAACTTTCCTAATCGCTTTGGTTTCCGATGCGTCGTTTAAAGGTGTTGACGTGCCGTGAGCATTAATGTAGTCGATGTCCGAATATTCAACTCCCGAATCTTCGATCGCTAATCTAATTGCCCGAGCAGCCCCATCCCCATTTTCGTCCGGTTGCACGGTGTGAAATGCGTCTGATGAAACGCCATAACCTAGAACCTCGGCCAAAATGTCGACTTCCCGATCGAGTGCATGTTCAAGACTCTCCATCACTAGAACTCCCGCCCCTTCAGCAGGTACAAACCCATCCCTAGTCGCATCAAATGGCCGACTGGCCCTCGCGGGATCTCCTTCGTATCTACTTAGGGCCTTTATAACATGAAACCCACCAAGTCCAAGCCGACTAATACCGGCCTCGCATCCCCCACCAAGAACCACATCTGCTGCCCCTCTTCGGATTACTTCCGCTGCCTCACCAATCGCCTGATTACCTGCCGCGCATGCGGTTATGACGGTATTGGTATAACCCCGAAAACCGAATATCCGACTAATCTGAGCAGCAGCCATGTTAGGAAGTATCATAGGGACAAAGAACGGACTCATCCGCATCGCTCCCTTCTCAAAAAGAACCCGAGAATTGTCCTCCGTCGTAGGAAATCCGCCGTTCCCATTACCCATTACAACACCCAATCGAGTTCCATCTTCAACAGAAAGATTCAGAGTAGAATTTTCAATGGCTGTAGCTGCAGCTGCCACGGCCATCTGGGAGAATCGGGCCATTCTTCGGGTTTCTTTACGGCTCGCATACTGAGCGGGATCAAAGTCATCTACTTCACCTGCAATGTCAGATGGAAATTCCTTTGTGTCACAGAGTGTTATCTTTCCAATCCCAGATGCGCCTTCAACCAAGCCATTCCAATATTCATCCACGGTTTTCCCAAGCGGCGACATGACCCCCATTCCAGTTATAACGACTCTTTTCCTTTTTCGGTTTAATGGCATATATTTATCCTTACGTCATCTGTTGTTTGGATCATTACCGACCACCGTATCTGGTAAAAGACCAGGATACAGTTCAGGCGCAATTTTCCTTTTCCATTCAATAATTTCTGCTGCCACTGATAGTGACCCTGTTCCCAACACCATATCTTTAGCCCTAGTTCTAGAAAGTGCGTATTCCATGGCTTGCGCAAGGTTTTCAAATCCCGCTCTAGATCTCTCGTCCAACGAAATTCCAATTTCATCGGCACTTTTGACAATATCAATGTGAGGGGCAGTCTTCGGATGCCTCGAAGAAACAGGGATCAATATAGGATCTAGACGTAAAAATTCACGTAGTATTCCTAAACAGTCATGATTCTTAAGAGCACCAAAAACAAGTATTATCTCCCCTCGTAATTTCATTTCCGACCTTTTTATCAAGTCAATCGCATCCGCAAGACATCTCGCAGAATATGGGTTATGGGCACCATCCACCACAATGAAGGGATCAGACTCGTTAACAATTTCCAATCGTGCAGGCCATTTCACACAAGAAAGTCCCTCTTCAATTGCCTCTTTGCTAATAAAGTATCCTTCTTTCACCAGTGACTCCAACACTGCGATAGCCGTAGCAGCGTTATCAGCCTGATATTTACCCAAAAGCGGGAGATCAATTTTATACGTAGATAAATTGCCAGTTACGCATATGCTTTGTCCAAACAAACCAGCTTGGACAATTTCAACTGGGTGAGATTGGGACACGTCCACTAACGGTGCATTTTGGGATTGCGCGACCTCACTGATCACATTAAGTGCCTGTGCAGATGACTGCTGAGGAGCGACGATAACAGGCACAGTTTCTTTGATTATACCTGATTTCTCTTTAGCTATATCCCGTACGTTATCCCCGAGAATATTGGCATGGTCTATGCTGATTGATGTAATTGAAGTGAGAATTGGTCTTAGTATATTAGTCGCATCTAGTCGACCCCCAAGACCTGTCTCCACAACCTGAATGTCGACTTTTTCATCCTGAAAATATTGAAACGCCGCTACGATCATAAATTCAAACCAGGTGGGGGCACCATAGTTTCCGTCTACTTCAACCCTTCTCACGAAAGGCCACAAATATCTCACCAGATTAGTAAACAAATCTTTGGATATCGGCTCGAACCCTATCCGAATTCTTTCAGTCACCGAATGTAGGTGAGGAGAAGTCGTGAGACCGACCTTAAGCCCTGCTTTAGATAATGCCGAAGTCACCATCGCACACGTACTACCTTTGCCCTTTGTTCCTGCTACATGGATGGAGGGCACAGAGTGTTGAGGATCACCTAGCAGCTTAGTTAGTAGCCTCATCCGCTCAAGATGAAATGTGGAGTGTGTCGGATGGTTCACATTTCTCTCAAAATCGGCTAACGACATTGACAGTGCCAATGCGCTTTCGTAGGTTAGTTTATCCGGTAATGAACGAGTATTTATTTCAGTCAATTTAAGGGTGTACGATCAATGTTCGGTAACCGTATCTTTCCAAGATCTATCCAAGACGTTGATTATATCGTGATACCAACAACTTCATAGTGATGA
>CAZZBP010000076.1:1208-8135 GCA_964652755.1 uncultured Dehalococcoidia bacterium | reverse complement strand
CAGAGCGGTCGGCTCATAACCGATTGGTCGCAGGTTCGATCCCTGCCGGGCCCACCATATTTCGGAGACAGCGGATTTCCATATGAAACTAATTGCTTTACTAACTTTATGTTGCACGGGGATATTGATTTTAGATTTCGTAATGGTGACACGGCTTCAAGCCCATGGCGATATGAAGCAAATTTATGTGGGGACGACAGCGAATTTTGAAATATCAGTGAAATCTATCCCTCATAAGCCTATGGTGGGACAGGCGCACTTCTCTATAGAACCTAAGAACGCATCAACGGGTGAACCAATAACTCAGGCACTAATAACGCTAATCGTTCGGCTGGAAGATGAGGCTTTTCAATCTAGAGCCGTCAATTCTCCTTCATCCCCCACCATGTACGACGCTAATTTAACATTCTATGAAGAGGGTCCGTGGGAGGCAGAAGTTAAAATAGAGACGATTCCTGGTCAGGAAAACAGTATCTTCTTTATTGTCGATGTCAGCGGAGAAAGCGTTGTATCAGGGACAGGTGCAGGATATTTCTTCATTTTCGTGTTTGGTGTATTAGTTTTAGGTGTGGTAACCCTAACTTTTCGTTACCGGAATAAAGGAACAAAATCAGCGTAAATTGACTGGCTTTCTTATATCCACTATGGGAATGAAACGTCCTCGACCTTAATGGCGATTTTCTCCCCTTTTCTGATCACAAATGAAACTAACACTGGCTGCCCTGTGATCATATGTTGCCGAAGGTGAGAAGGAGTAAATTCACCCAACGATCCCTCTGCCCTAAACCGAATTACTATTCCGTTTTCGGCCTCAATTTCAAACCAATTGACAGTGGCCAAATTAAGCGCCGAAACCCCTGAAACCAATCCTCGATCAATTCCCGAATCTAAATCAGTCGCGGCTTTGTCACAAGAAAGGGCAACGAATTGGAATAGTATCAAGAACAAGAACGGTAGGCGAATAAAAGCCATTGACGTTCTATTTCGTAAAAAGATATTCACTAGAGAATATTTTGACCAAAAACTGAACTGGATTCTAATTGACCATGAAGTTCTTTCTCTCTAATTTCTAAAGGTAAGGGGGGATGGAACATGAAAATTTTTATCCGGGCGGGTTTTATTACTGTTTTTTTTCTAACGCTTCTCACAGGCTTCGGCAACTTGGAGGCGGATGACAGAAAGGATACATCAGAGCCCAGACTGGTAATTTTGACGTTAGATATGGACTCAACAGTTAAAGAATCTAACGTGAGTATTATTAAATCGTTAGTCGGATTACTATCAACCCTCCGTGAAGACGATGATTTTTACCTGTCCACGATGGATAGCCCGGAGAATTATTATGGCCCTTTCAGGGCAGGAGATCAGGGCTTCTCATCTTTTAACTCCGCACTGGATATGGTTACCAGTCTTCACGAAAAAAATACAGCGGTGGACCTGGCCAGCTCAGTATCAGAAGCCTATAACCTCTTAGGTGTCGAGAACGCTCCAGAAGGATCGACCCTCTATATTGTCGGATCTGGCGAGGTTTCTGCAGAGAGTGAATACATGGCTAAGTACATGGATCCGCTGTCTGAAATGTTTGCAAAAAACAAATGGGAAATCAGTGGCCTAACTCTTCCGGATGCATCAGAGAGCATGGTTACGATATTGGACAGAATATCTTCCAACACAGGTTCTGTCAGAATTGAACTAAGCGTCAACTCCGGACTAAAGAAGCTTGCAGATGAAATTATGAAGTCCGATACTCTGGGTAGCCTTGTACCTTCAGGGGAAGGCGAGCTTTCAGAGGGGGGAACCCTAACGGCAAATATACCTGTCGCACCTGGTACTCGAAATGTACTACTAATCTTTTTCAAGGAGAGACCTTTTGGTTCTCTTCGCTTAAATAATCCTGAAGGAATTGAATCTTCGTCCGGTGACCGCACTTCCTCAAGAGTTCTTGAGACTCCACATATTGTTGTTTGGGAATTAGCGGACCCAATTCCTGGAAATTGGTCCGTTGATGTAAAAGGTGTGATAGGAAAAGTGTCCTCCTGGCATATAGCGTCTAATAAATTTAGATTGAACCTGAACACCGACAAAATAGTGCCTACGAACCAACCTACTAGCCTAGTTGCCTACATAACGGATGATGACCTGATGGTATCCCCGGGTGAAGACGCATACATGACTGCCACTGTAACCAATCCAAGTGGGACCAGCGTTCTTTATCAACTTAATGACAAAGGGCAACAGGGAGATGTAATTGCAGCAGATGGTTATTATTCAAGTACGATCACACCGTCAGGATCAGGGGGCGACTATAACGTATCGCTTGAACTCGGCTGGGCTGAATTAACCAACACATTAACCGAGTTTGCTAGTTTCAAAGCTCAACCCTTCCCGTCTATGATGTTGACCACCCTTAAAACAGAACGCCTCTACCCAGGGCAGGAAACGGTTGTAGCTAATGTTTTCGTCAACGTTGAGGGAGAGCCATTCGCAATCGAACCTTCTGCATTAACCTTTGGTATAGGCCAGGATTCGGGTAATGCTGGTTCCTTTAGATTTGTCCCTAGAACTCTGGCGGCTGACGGACAAGCATCGATGTTCGATGTGTTATTCGTGCCATCCGTTGACGGAATAACATCCGTAGTTCTTAGTCTGAATCTTGAATACGCAGGCAGTCCACACAACGAGGTTACTGATACTCTAATACTCAACACGACAAAGTTACCTTTACCTGAACCAGCGGGATACGCTGCATCATCTCAAGCAGTGGAAAAAGTAGTTCCGACTGTCCCCGTAGCTGAACCTAGTTTAAGGATCCCGATGGAATTGATTGGGATACCTATCGCTGTGATCGCTCTCATATTAGCTACCGTCATTTATCAACGATCTCAAACGAGACCGTTCGGACATATATACAACGAAAAAGGTGACCCGCTAATAGGCTTCGACTCAATAGAAAGATCTATCCTAAGGAAAATATTTTTCCCCAGCGTAGTTCACGGAAATGAAACAGGCATTGAAGAACTCAAAGGAATAACTTTTAAATTCAAGGGGAATCTGGTGGAAATCCATAGCGTCAGAGTGTCTCCCACTGTCAGGGTAGACAACCAACCTATCGTAGGAGAAGTCACCTTAAATGATCAGTCATGGATTGGAACACACGGAAAACTGTTTAACTTCCTAAAAAGTGCGCCAGGTGGAGCATTTATTGAGCCGGGATACGGTGATGACTGACTTCATATACTTCTCAAAGCAGTTAATTCTTTAGTATTTTTATAGTTTTAATGGAATCCCCGGCGGTGGTTGCGACTGATGGATCCCGGGTAGATATTGAACTAACAACATCCATGCCTTCTATCACCTTACCAAATACAGAATGACAAGATGTGTTCGGTGAAGAGCAGTCTTTTGGGGACCCATCTGAATTGAATCCGTCGAGGAAATGGGTTTCTTTAAACGTTATGAAAAACTGGCTGCCGTTGGTACCTTTTCCCTCCTGCTCCGTTTTATTCGCCATAGAGAGAATGCCAGGACCATCATGCAAAGCATCAGGATGTAACTCGTTGTCAAAATAGTAACCTGGATTACCGGAACCTACTCCTGTAGGGTCCCCTCCCTGAGCCATGAATCCTGGAATTACGCGATGAAAGGTAACCCCGTCATAAAATCCATCATTCGCGAGAAACACGAAGTTATTTACTGTTTTAGGAGCAAGTTTTTCATAGAGATCAACAGTAAATTGTCCTCCCTTTTCCATCTCAAACACCGCTGAATAGTCTTTAGACTCATCGATACTCATAGCGGGAGCGGAACTGTAGGTCATTGGCGAGGATGAATCAACTTTTGGGGGCGTTTCTGAGATTTTGGTTGAGCCTTTGTTATCTCCGCATACGATAACAAAGGATAGCGCCAAAAGAAGGGTTGATAATACCATTAGTCGCGCTGACAAAGTCAATCTCATTTCCACTTTTGCACTCCCTTAGTCATTGAATATCCTAAACTTATCTCACCACTCTGATCGATAGAATACAATCCATTCTCAATCGCCTGAAAAGCATTTGGCATCTTACCCAATAAATTGAAGATGCTCTTCAGGCGCAATCTGACTATCCGCCCATATCGATGATCGCTTTCATAGCGATGTAGTACCCAAAGAGACCGAATCCAGTAATCACCCCCTTGCAAGAAGGTGCAATCTGAGAGGATCCGCCCCGTGCAGCCGGATTAGATATATGGACTTCTATGGTCGGATAATCAACCTGCGTAATTGCGGCTGCCAGCGCAGGATGGCCCGAAGAGTACCCAGCTGGATTTATGATCGCTGCATCAACTCCCTTTTCATGGCTTTGATAGAACTTATTGATTACTTCCCCTTCAATATTGGAATGGAATACATCTACTTCCACTCCGAGTTCAGAAGCATAACTTTTTATTTGAGCAGTATAATCATCCATCGTGGCGGTACCGAAAATCTCTATTTGAGACTTCCCTCTCATATTGATCCCAGCTCCATGTACCACAAGTATCTTAGTCATTTTGAATTTCTCCAAGAATATATATCCTATTTGGCCGCGGCAAAGTTTAGCATAAGGCGAGCGCATAATTTGGAGAGAGCAAATCTATCACTAATAGATTGTTTAGGCATCAAGAGCTGTAAAACAGGCCGCAATGACTGTGTCGGAGTCCGTACCATATTCACGATAGAGATCTTCTCTGCTTCCTGACTGGCCCCATTCATCCACCCCAAGTGTTATGGCTTTACTCCCTAAAGCAGATCCCACCCATGCAAGCGAATGAGGATGAGCATCGGCAAGAGTTACGACAGGTGCACCCAGGACAGCTCCAGGAATGAGCTCTGATACCTTTGGCGAAAGACTCTCCCCAGTCACAATCGAGTTCCTGGTATATTCTCGATAGTGCCTGTAGAGAGGGCCCGGTCCAGTTACATTAATCACTGAGGCATAGACCCCCTCTTCAATTAAAGCGTTACTCGCTTCACATGCATCCGGTATCATAGCGCCGGAGGCGAGAAGATTAACTGCATTCGTGGCGGGATCGAATCCAGGACGGTTTCTCATATCCTGCAAACAATACGCACCAGTTAACACCTGTAAACGTAACGCCCCCGCTTCTGTGGGATCGTTGGGTATAGACATAAGCGTCTGATCAACCGGCTTACTCGTAAGACGCAAATATGTGCATCGACCACGTTTTTTGATCTGATGTAATGCCGACAACATTATCCATTCCAATTCTTGACCAAAACAAGGTTCATATGCATCAAGCGTCGGAATTTCCACTCCTATGGAAGGTGTCATCATCGATTGATGTGCCCCACCTTCGGGCGCCAGGCTAAGACCGGAAGGTGTGCCAACGACAATAAACTTACCCCCTGAATATACGCTATAGACAAAGGCATCAAGACCACGCCGAATAAAGGGGTCATATAGAGTTCCGATTGGAAAAAGCATCTCCCCATCCATCTCATAAGAGCTACCAAGCTGACCTAGCATCATAAAAAGGTTGTTTTCTGAAATACCTAACTCGATGTGTTGACCATCTTTAGATTCCTCCCAACGTAACGCCCTCACAACCCCTTCTTCAGGAAGTTCTTCAGACTCTCCCGTTTTCCAAACCCCTACTCGATTAATCCAGCCGCCCAGATTAGTTGAACTAGCTACATCAGGACTGACCGAAACGATTCGCTGCGAAATATCTCCGAGACTGCGGGACATGTCGGTCAACACAAGCCCAAAGGCTTGTTGCGTGGACATGCTACCGGAATAGTTTCGCCCAAAATCCCAAGGAATTGGTTCTTCAGGTGGAGGGGTTCCCAAATCGTCGTCTCTTAAACGTTCAGAAATTTCTATAACTAGCTCTCCTTCAGGGGTCCCAGGCTCCAACTTAGGCCAACTCTGACCCTCCGGTATCCTCAGAGTTTGGCGCAATTCCTCCATTTGGGAAACAGACAAAGTTACTGAGTGGTTCTGAGGATCTCCCACCGATGGTAGACCATAACCCTTAAGCGTATAAGCAAAAACCACATTAGGTCCCGGAGTGGAATCAGCTCTACGGAATGCCTCCCTTAAAGTAGAAAAATCATGCCCGCCTAAATTATGGAATAGCTCATGGAGTTCCGAATCATCCCATCTTCCCAGTAATCGCCTCATATCATCAGGATAGCGACTATAGCTAGGTAACCACTCCCTAAGTACCTCAGAGCCTACCCGAAGCAGTCTTTGATATGCTTGGTTACTCATTTCATCTATGGCTATCCGCAGGAGTTCGCCATTGGGTTGTTCGAACGCTGTCTGAAGAAGCTTCCCATATTTTGCATCGATTACATTCCACCCATTGGCGTCAAACATTTCTCGCCACGCCCTGACTCTAATACCTGGTATCACTCTATCTAAACTTTGTCTATTTAGGTCGATAACCCATAGGATATTTGAAGCCTGATTCATCTCAGGTTCTGCTATGGATTCCCAGATAGAACCCTCATCGAGTTCAGCATCTCCAACAATGGATATATAACGAGGGTTCTTTTCCGCTAGGTCGGGACGGCTAAAGCCGTGAGATCTCGTATAGGATCTGACTATAGAGGCGAAATTCGGAGCCACCGGTCCCAATCCTACCGATCCGGTACTAAAGTCAACTCCGTCCGGGTCCTTAGTTCTGCTTGGATATGCCTGTAACCCACGAAACGCCCTCAACTCTGTCATATAGGAGACATCTAAATTACCAAGTAAGTATTGAATTGCATGGTAGATTGGTGAACCATGAGGTTTCACCGATATCTTGTCTCCTTTCTCCATGTAATCGAAATAGAGCGAGGTCATTAATGTAGCAATGGAGGCGCTTGAAGACTGGTGTCCCCCTACCTTTGTGCCATCCGGGTTAGGGCGAACGTTGTTAGCGTGATGAACCAACTGC
>CAZZBP010000076.1:0-1198 GCA_964652755.1 uncultured Dehalococcoidia bacterium | reverse complement strand
ACTCGGTCTTGTATCGTGGAAAGTAGAAGGTCTTTTTCCAGTTCGCCTAAAGACTCGGTATGAACCTCTGTAGCCATATACACAACTCCTGAAGGACTACACATTTTGTGAAACCAGCTATATCGGAGTATAGCACCGCAAAATGTATCTACACCTTTAGGAATCTCTTTTAGAAAATATTCCTTTACAGGTACGGCTCAACCCAACCAAGACCATCTTCTGTGGTACCTAACGGCACATACTCGCATCCCATCCATCCGTCATACCCAATATCGTCAATGAAGGAGAGAAGAAACGGATAATTTATCTCCCCGGTTCCAGGCTCATGTCTTCCTGGATTATCAGCTAATTGCATATGACTAATCAAACCTAGATTTGCCTCGATCGTTCTGGCCAAGTCTCCTTCCATAATCTGCATATGGTACAGGTCATGCTGTAGGAAAATATTATCGGAGTCCACGTCTTTAAGAATAGCTTTGGCCTGCTCAGTACGATTGATGAAAAATCCCGGAATATCAATGGTGTTTATGCTTTCCACAATTAACTTTACTCCGGTCCGACTAAGCTCTGACGCCCCATATTTGAGGTTGGCTATTAATGTCTCTCTTGCCTTATCCTCAGACACATCATCCGGTTTGATCCCGGCCAAGCAGTTCACCTGTGGACAACTCAAAGCTGATGCGTATTCTGCCGCAAGCCCGACACTCTCCTGAAATTCCCCTACCCTATCTGGAAGACAAGCAATCCCCCTTTCACCTTTATCCCAATTCCCAGCCGGAAGATTATGAAGGACTTGGATAAGACCGTAACGCCCCAAGAGTTCAACCAATTCTTCTTTTTGATATTCATATGGAAACAAGTATTCAACCCCTTTGAACCCGGCATTGGAGGCCGCATTGAACCTGTCTCGAAAATCGATCTCATTGAACATCATGCTCAAATTCGCAGCTAGTTTTACCATCCTGTTTTGCGGCTCCTCTCTTCATTATTGAGACTCAATAGGATCTCGCCCATAGGAAATATTGTATATATCCGTGCGAAATTCAGATAGCCCTATCCACAGAGATATCTCATTGAGCAGGTTAATATGGTAGGGCATACCCACATGGGGACGCGCGGATTCGACAGTGGATGTCACCGCGGGATTGCAGGTCGAGGCGCCTTCACCCTCGTTAACAAGATGGCACAAAAGTAACTG
>CAZZBP010000075.1:0-8263 GCA_964652755.1 uncultured Dehalococcoidia bacterium | reverse complement strand
CGCCTGTTTATTCGGTTTCCGCAGAAACAGGTGAAGGTATCTCTGAATTAAAGCAAGCTATGGATGACTCACTGACATTTGTTAATCCAAAGCGCAATGTATTTCGGCCTCGGTTGCCGGTCGATCGAGCATTTACAGTGTCCGGTTTTGGTACTGTCGTAACAGGTACCTTGATTGACGGCTCACTGAGTGTCGGTCAGGAACTAGAGCTTACGCCTTCTGGAAGAAATGTCCGGGTACGAGGATTACAAACACACAAGAAAAAAGAGACCATTGCAGAGCCTGGGACTAGGGTTGCAGCAAATATATCCGGAGTGGATCATAGGCAGGTTAAAAGAGGAGAGGTATTAACCCTTTCGGGATGGCTTAAACCAAGTGACGCTTTCGACGTACATTTGAAGGTGTTGGATGATTCGCCAAACAAGTTGCGTCACAATATGTTTCTCACCTTGCATACAGGAAGCAGCGAGACAATAACTCGACTTCGGCTGCTGGAGAGTGATACGGCGGAACCCGGAACATATACTTGGGCTCAAATGAAGCCTGATAATGCTATCCCTGTTGTGAAAGGAGATTACTTTGTCATTCGTTCTAATATGACGACACTTGGGGGAGGAGTTGTCGTTGATCCTCATGCAAAAAGACATCGCAGACGGCATTTGCCCACGATTGAAAGGCTTGCAGCTTTAGAACTCGGCTCTGTTTCAGACGTTATTATGAGCACTATCGGGATCGCACAATTGAGACCTATAGATCTGCTGGAACTGGCAGATTCTTCCGGAATCGGAAAACCAAAACTCCTGGAAGAGTTAAAACAATTGGTTGAGCAAGGTATTGTGATACCAACAGCTGATAATGTAGAAAATTCTCGGTATTTTGCTGAACAGACATGGAATTCGTTAGTACAATCTGTGGTTATGTGGCTTGAGGAATTTCACTCCGACTTTCCTCTTCGGCAGGGAGCTCCGAGAGAAGAACTTCGAAGTCGACTCGCTCTTGAAGGACCTGTTTACAACCAAGTTGTGTCTATGCTGGTTGGAAAAGCAATAATTAAGGACCACGGGTCTACAGTGAGTCGACCTGGATATTTCCCTACGTTGGGCGAAGCGGAAGAAACAGAAGCTTCAATATATCTGAAAAAAATAAGGGAAGATCCATTCTCTCCCCCAACTAATTTGAATACCGATAGTGAAATAGTAAATTTTTTATCGGAATCGGGAAAAGTCGTTAGAGTTGCTGACGGAATTATATTTACATCCGAGGCTTACGATCAGGTATTGAAGGGCGTCCGAGAGCACATACACACCAACGGGGATATAACGGTTGGTGACGTGCGAGATATGTTTGAAACCAGCAGGAAATATGCTTTGGCTCTTATGGATCATCTCGATCAACAACAGATCACGAGAAGAGTAGGCGACGTTAGGATACTCAGATAAGATTTTAGATTCGGTGGGGAAAGGATGATGCCAGAAAAGACAGGAAACAAATTTGACGGGGCTCTAACTATAAAGTTGCCAACCGAATCAGTACAAGTCTCTTATCTTTCAAATTTGCTGAGAATTGTTCAAGCAGCTCTTCGCGAAACTGCCTCCTCCACCGACGATACTATGAGCACAATGTCGACGAATCCGGCACCGTTACTTTTCAGTAGCTTAGATCGGCATAACGGAATTACGACGATATTAATGTACTTCGGTGATGTAAACGATAATAGGCTGATTGAAGAATTTTCCAAACTAGTTGTCCATAGGTTTATTGAGGGGTTAAACGAATTCTTGAATGGAAATGCACAAAGCAGCCTTTGGGGATATAAAGTATCCGAACAAAGGACTTCGTATCGTAAAGATTCTGATGTTCGGTATGCTCAGGTTACTAAGATGATGAAAAAAATGTTTGTATCTTCGCTATCATCAGATTCCAGGTGTATAACTTTTACAGAAGATGGATTTGAGGTGATCTAGTTGGCTCTCGACCTTTCCGAGACTGCACTTCAACTGGATTCTATGGCCGTCAGCCTCAAGAATTCTGTGAATGATTCCAATATACGATCTGACTCGGCATCTACCCTATTAGAAGGCTTCAATGCTAAAGATTTCGAGGCAAAAAGAAATCTTTCCAGTAAAGTTTTTAACTGGTCCGCGCCGTCGTTTCCTTTGAGGCCTGCTGAGTCAATTGCTACTTTAGACAATCCCGAAGATTACTTGGCTATCGGTGTAGACGGTTCCCACATAGATATAAATCGGCATATCCCGGTTCGCTGTTTTCTGATAAACACAGGTGTCGCACGATTGCGATATGGACGGAGTCCCAAGGCATATCTGGCCAGTACGCCCCGTCTTTTCTCCGGAATAAAGGACACTGTTATTTTTGATAAATCCAATACTAATAAATCGATCCCAATACAAGGATCTATCTTGGGTGCAATTCGAACGGTTGAAGAGATAAAGACTTTGGCTACAGCACTTGAGGAGATTGACTCAGTGGAATGTCAATTGCCAGTTATAGGACTCGTGGATGGAACACTCGTAATGCTTGATCTGCTTCGGACCGGTATTCCTGATTACGTTATACGTAACATCCTGGAAGATGGATTCTTAAAGGCGTTTAACAAAATCAAGGAAATGTCAAGAAATAGAAAGGTGGTAATTGCTAGCTACATCAGTCTCCCAGGCAGCACTGAAGTTATGGACGGAATAAGATTACTGGGGTGCCCTTATCCAAAGTCAGATTGTCTGCAACATTGTGGAAATAGATCATCCGGTGAGAGGCCTTGTGATTCTCACGCACTCGGAATATTAGATCGAGATGTCTTTAGTAAGCGTCTATCTGAGGGGCATCGTACTGAAATATTTGGAAGTAGTTCCGAACTTGTGAAGAGTTACTACGAGGATAATGAAGTAAAGTTCTTCTATGTTAATACTGGTGATGAAATTGCCAGAGTGGAGATGCCGAAATGGGTTGCACAGGACGAGTCTAGTGTCTCATTGGTTCACTCTCTTGTTGCTGACCAGTGTAGATTGGGATCAGGTTATCCTGCCTGTCTGATGGAAGCTCACGAACAGGCGGTAATTTCAACAGCTGACCGTTCATATTTTCTGAATTTGGTAGAAGAGGTTCTGGAGGGTCAGAATATGAGATTTTACACCTCAAGAAAGGATCACTCTAAGCGTATCCGGTGGTTATAGAATGGATACGATGACGCGCCTAGGCGAAGTAGTTGAGAGCAATACAAACGAATTTGTAACCCAATGTTACGAACTCTATTCATCTCCCCCTCTAGGCTCTCTTGTAAAGGTAGGAGAATCAGGAATCATCTATGGGATTGTCAGTTATTCGTCTACTGCCGGGCTCGATACTACCAGGAGACCAGTCTCAAGGGGCCAAAGTTTGGAAAGTGAGAGAGAAGTCTATGAGCGTCATCCTCAACTGAGTAGACTTCTAAATACTGAATTTCGTTCCCACATAGTGGGACACGTGAGCGGCTTAGAAATCAACACATTCTTGTCTCCAATTCCGCCGAGAATACATTCTTTCGTGATGAGTTGTGACTGTGAAGAAATTCGGACCTTCGCAACTTCTCTGGATTTTCTAGGTTCGGTTTTACGATCTCAAATCCCGCAGGCGGACGACGTAGTGGCAGCTTTTGTTAGATTTGCTTTGAAAATGCTTCCTGATGTCGAAGGGCTCAAACTGGATGCTGCGAGACAATTGGCCTCGTTACTCGGGAGTGAAACTCATCGGCTAGAAGCAATCCTTAGGAGGATCCGATGACAAATTCAATGGAGGAATCAGGCAAACTTGGTGTGGTTGTTACTGGTTCGTTGGGCGAAGGTATAAAAGTAAGACTAGATGCTAGTTATTCCATCGAAGATGTTAAGGTGGGTTCTAACGTTGTGATACAGGGTCGTGATAGTAGATTCTTTGCGGTCGTGACAGATATTGCTCTTGAGTCTTCTGACCCCTCTATGCAGTTTAACCTCCCCGATGTTTCCGATCCTTTCCTCAGAGAAACACTAGCAGGGACAACCGTCTATGGTGCAGTGACCGTAGAACCTATGCTCACTATTGGCTTGGATCCCTATTCTGGAAATCAAGGGCCTCTGCCCGCGAAGACGGTGCCATCTCACTTTTCGGTGGTGTCTGAGGCGAGGGAAGAAGACATACATAGCGTCTTTGGGTCCGAGGCTGATGGCGGTTTCTGGATAGGTAGCCCGTTGGATATGGAAGCAAGACTTTGCCTGGATGTAAATGAGTTGGTGAAGAGGAGTAATGGGGTATTCGGGAAAAGCGGGACTGGCAAGACTTTTTTAACCAGGCTACTTTTAATTGGAATATTGCAAAGTGGTAGGGCGAGTAACCTCATCTTTGACATGCACAACGAATATGGGTGGCAGGGTACAAGCGAATCGAATCACTCTGTCAAGGGCCTAAAGCAACTATTCAATTCCAAAGTGTCAGTTTTCTCCATGGATATGGAGAGCGCAAAAAGAAGAGGGTTCAGTCCGGACCATCTTGTTAGATTCGGATATTCTGATATTGATCCGGAAGATATCCAACTCTTAAGAGAGACGTTAGATCTTACATCAGTGTCAGCAGACGCAGCATATTCGCTTGAGGCGTATTTCGGGAGTCGCACTTGGTTTAAGGAATTCGTACTCTTGTCTACGGAATCCATGAATGAATTGGCTGGAAAAATTAACGTAAATGGGGCAGCGCTTGCAGCACTCAAAAGAAGACTAGAGCGTATCATGAGGTTTGATTTTGTGACTGAAAATGCAGTCGAAGATTCGGCTGGCATGATCATAGAAAGACTAAATTCGGGTCAGCACGTTGTTCTTGAATTCGGCAAACATGGTAATAATCCCACAGCATACATGTTAGTAGCAAACATCTTAACGCGTCGCATTTATGACAGATATCAAAGACAAAAGGAAGCGGCGATGGGAGATAGTCTGAGAGAACCGCCGAATCTTGTGATAACTATTGAGGAGGCCCATCGATTTCTCAGCTCGTCTATGGCAGATCAAACAATTTTTGGAACTATTGCTAGAGAGATGCGTAAATACAACGTAACACTCCTCGTGGTTGACCAGAGACCGAGCGACATTGACGATGAGGTTATGAGTCAAATAGGTACAAAAATAGCTTGCCTTCTCGATAGCGGCCGCGACATAGACTCGGTTCTTTCTGGTGTCTCGGGTGGTAGAAAGCTAAGGGGGGTACTTGCAAGGTTGGAAACACGTCAACAAGCACTTGTTTTTGGTCACGCTGTGCCTATGCCAGTGGTTATAAGAACTAGAGAATATGGCAGCGTCGAATCATACGCCGAATTGGGTCCAACAGGCATGAGTCAGGTTGAGGTTGACAAGGACATCGATGTTTTATTTGGACCTTCATAGCTAGAGTCCTAAATTATGAAGTCGATCATCATCTATCCCAAAATGATGTGCTACTTCATGGACAATCGTCGCCTTTATCTCTTCTGCAACTTGCTCCTGTGTCTCACAAATAGACTCGATAGGCCTTTGAAAAAGGGTGATTTTGTCTGGAAGCACCAGGTCATATCCATATCGTTCTGTTAAAGGAATTCCCTCGTAAAGACCGAGCAGGTCCATTTCATTTTCGATGCCGGTTCCTACAAGTTGGGACGTAGATGCCGACCCATCTACTACTACGTCTACATTATCAAGGTGATTCCGGACATCGATAGGTAATTGAGAAAGTGCTTTGCGCACCAATTTTTCAAATTGTTCTCGAGATATCGAAATCACTAAAGAATATTACCAAATTTCACCCTTTTATGGCTTAATCGAATAACCTATTAAAAAGTGATATCTATTTCTTCCATGCCCTGAACGGCCGTGGTTTTTAACATTTGCTGAGTTGACCGTTCAAGGGCTCTGTTTTATCGTTTGGATCGATCTAACAAGGCTAGTTTTGAGATATATAAAGGATCCCATAATGAAGGTTACTGAAATCAAAAGTTTTCCGATCACTGATGATGACGGCCGTCTTTACTTCATTGTAAAAGTGGAAACTGACTCGGGAATATATGGACTTGGAGAAGTAGGTATTGCCCGTTGGGGAGCCGCTATCGGAAAGGCAATCGACCATCTTTCACAGATAGTTATCGGACAAGATCCATTCAGTACCGAGAAATTATGGCAACATATGTTCCGTGGCAGCTTTTTCCCTGCAGACAAGGTCTATTCATGCGCCATAAGCGGCATAGATATCGCGCTATGGGATATTAAATCCAAGGCTCTTGGCATGCCTTTATATAAATTGCTAGGAGGCCCAGTTAGAGATAAAGTGGTCTGCTATCCTCATACTGTTGGCGATAATATTGGGGAGCTTTTAGAGAGTTGTAAACGCCACATTGCCGAGGGATGGAAATTTGTCAGATGGCACCAACCTGAGACTGGTGACTCTCTGCAATACGTGGATAACTATAATACTCTTGAGCCAGTGGACTCCGTTCGTATCGCGGAGGAGCAAATTGGGACGATTAGGGAAGAGATCGGCCGAGATATTCAAATTTGTTTTGATGTTCACACAAGGTTAGATACGGCTCACGCCATAACCTTGTGCAGAGCTGTGGAGCAGTTTAGACCATTCTTTATGGAGGACCCCTTAAGGTCAGAAAACCCGGCTAGTTATCGGACTCTCGCTAGGCATGTTGCGCTTCCCATAGCAGCTGGCGAACAATGGTCGAGTAAATGGCCTTTCAGGGAAGTAATAGAAGAAGAACTCATAAATTACGCACGAATTGATTTATGCATAGTTGGTGGTTTGACTGAAGCTTTAAAAATCACTCATTGGGCGGAGACCCATTATATCGATATTGTCCCTCATAATCCCCTCGGGCCGGTGAACGCTGCAGTATGTGTTGCTCTTTGTATGGCCTCTACTAATGTCGGTGTCCAGGAGATGCCAAGGCGTCCAGGGTCATATGCAAGCGAACTCTTTCCTAAGCAAATCGAATGGGAAGATGGGTATGCCTGGTGTCCGGATGAGCCCGGAATGGGCGTCGACTTCAATGAAGATCTGGCGGAGTCCAGAATAATAGATCCAACAGGTTGGTCGCCTCAGCTCAGAAGGAACGATGGCGCCTTCACAAACTGGTGATAATAGTAGGTTTGATATCCTGTGATTTTCCATGTTGTGGCGTAAGCAAAGTGGATGTATCCTAGGCTCCGGTACTCCTCAAAAGCAAGGGGAATACTTCACGAAACAATCATCAGTAGGAGGAAATAGGAAATGACCGACCTTCGGAAAACGGTCGCCATTGTCGGAGTAGATGAATCCGATGAGATAGGCAAGGTACCGGATAAATCGAATCTCCAACACCATGCCGAGGCAGCATATAATGCTCTCGAGGACGCAGGAATGTCCATGAAAGATGTTAATGGGCTGTTCACGGCAGGAACGTCGACACTGAATCTCGCCGAGTATCTCGGCATCGAACCCAGCTTTACCGATACCACTGCTGTCGGTGGATCTTCGTTCATAATTCACATTGCTCACGCAATGGCGGCTATAAATGCAGGTTACTGTGATGTGGCATTGGTGACCCATGGGGAGGCTGGCAGAAGTGCCAGAAGTAGGGCAGGGGGAAATGCTTCCGACCCGGGTTCTCAGTTTGAGACTCCGTATGGGTTTTTAGGAGCTCCTATAAATTATGCGATGGCTGCACGTAGGTATATGCATGAATATGGGGAAGAGCATGCACGTCAAGGAATGGCAGAAGTCGCCGTAGCTACCCGAAAATGGGCACTTTTAAACCCGAAAGCCTACATGAAAGATGAAATGACCTTCGATGATTACCACAATTCCAGGTGGATTTCCGAGCCATTTCATCTATTTGATTGCTGTTTGGTCACAGACGCAGGGGGAGCCTATGTTATAACCTCTGCAGAAAGGGCGAAGGATACGAAGAAGAAACCTGTGTGGGTCCTTGGAGCTGCAGAATCACACGATCATAATATGATCAGTCAGATGCCCGATCTTACCCGAACAGTGGCAAAGAATACCGGTCCGTTGGCACTGGAGAGATCAGGTGTTACCCATGATGATATCGATCTTGCGATGATTTATGACTCATTTACTTATACTGTAATTGCCACTTTAGAAAGTCTTGGTTTCTGCGGGCCTGGAGAAGGCCCGGACTTTGTCGCTAACCAACGAACTGCTCCTGGAGGAGATTTCGCGATGAACACATCGGGAGGGGGGCTCTCATATACCCATTCAGGTATGTACG
>CAZZBP010000074.1:0-8362 GCA_964652755.1 uncultured Dehalococcoidia bacterium | reverse complement strand
AGAGAAAGCACACCTGAGTTAAAATATCTATCAATAGGTTACAACGTGTCCTAAAAAGGGATTTAATGAACTTTCAAGCGCCGAGAGGTACTGTCGACATACTGCCTGATGATCAACCTTACTGGCGCCTTGTCGAGTCAAAGGTAAGGCAGATAGCCAGCTCGTTCGGTTATTCTCAAATCGATACTCCTTTATTCGAGGACACCCGGTTATTTACCAGAGGGGTAGGAGAGAACACAGATATCGTCGAAAAGGAGACTTACACCTTCCTGGACAGAGGAGGAGACTCTTTGACACTTCGTCCGGAGGGAACTGCGCCAGTCTGTAGGGCTTACCTAGAACACGGAATGCATAACCTTCCTCAGCCTGTAAGGTTATATTACATGGTACCTAATTTTAGATATGAAAGGCCACAGGCGGGAAGATTTAGAGCATTCCACCAATTCGGCATAGAAGCTTTCGGAGAGTTAGATCCGTATATTGATGCGGAAGTAATCGAGGTCTCCTGGAGATTCTTGGAAGAAATTGGACTTAGAGAGTTGTCGCTCAAGGTAAATAGCATCGGCGATTCCTCTTGTCGCCCCACTTACATAAAAGCTTTGAGAGATTATTACCAAGATGTCAACGTGACGCTATGTGAAGATTGTAGAAGACGACTTAACGCAAATCCCCTCAGATTACTTGACTGCAAAGTCAGTTCTTGTCAGCCAGTCATCGAGAAAGCCCCCAAAAGTGTCGATCATCTTTGCGGAGATTGTGAGGAACATTGGCATAGGTTACAGGAACACCTCAAAGTAGTTGGAATCAGTTTTGAAGTGGACAATAAGCTTGTGAGGGGGCTCGACTACTATACCCGCACAGTTTACGAAATATCCCCTCCAATGCAGGGACAAACTAGTGTTATTACCGGAGGAGGAAGATATGACGGACTCATCGAGCAACTTGGAGGGCCGCCTACTCCTGGTATCGGATTCGGTATGGGATTGGAACGGGTGATTGAAAACCTGAAACATCAAAATATCCTTCCTAACAACGCTAATTCATCGCTTGCGCTGGTCGCACATATCGGTGATCAAGCAAAAATTGAAGCTGTGAAGATGGCGTCACAAATTAGACAATCGGGAGGGTCTGCAATTATCGGTCCTCCACGCGGCCTTAGAAGCCAGCTCCGTTACGCGTCATCAGTAGAGGCCTCACATGTCGTGATAATAGGGGAGGATGAACTAGCCAAAGGGAAATACGTGATTCGCAACCTCCAGGATAGTGAACAGAAGGAAAGGACTCCAGAAGAGATAGTTAGGGAGTTGTCAGCTGGTCCATGAACCAACTCAAAAATCAGAATTAAACAATGCGAGAACTAATATGAATCCGTCCATAAAGAAGGTAGTTGAGCAAGCGGGTCAATTCATGTCCGAAAATGAAATCGGCGGATGGTTGCTTTACGACTATAGGGGAATGAATCCGATTTTCTGGGATACTGTAGGCGCAATATCAAACGTAACACGACCATGCTGGTTATGGATTCCCGTTAATGGTGATCCTCGCCTGATAGTGAGCTATGTTGACCAAAATCGATTTGAGCACCTCGGTATCGAAACTGATTTTTGGGTCAGCCGTAACCAAATGATTTCAGCCTTGACAAACTTGATTTCAGAAGCCGGATCTGTCGCTATGGAATACTCTGCCAAGGGAACATTGCCCCGAGTATCGAAAATTGACGGAGGGACACTGGAACTTGTCCGTGATATAGGTGTGGATATCGTGTCGTCAGCCGATCTTCTTCAGTATGCCACGCAGAGGTGGGACGACGCCCAGCTAGAGTCCCACATCAAGGCAGCTGAGATACTAAACAGCACTGTTAAAGCGGCATTCAATTACATTGGCGAGCATATAGGTAGAGGACCAACCGAGTTTGAAGTAGCAGAATTCATCAGATCGAAATTTAATAAGGAGGGCTTGTACTCACCCGATGGACCAGTAGTCGCGGCAAATTCTCACGCAGCGGATCCTCACTTCGAACCAACAGAGGAAATAGCAGTTTCAATAAATCCGGGGGATTGGATCCTTATTGACCTCTGGGGAAAACTCTCCCACAGGGATGGTTTAAGCGATAACATGTACGGAGACATCACATGGACCGCCTTCGTAGGTAATAAAGTCCCCCCCAAACAAAGCGAGGTTTTTGACTGCGTAATTGGTGGACGAGACGCCGCAATTGACCTGTTTGAGAGGGCGCATAAGGAAGGAAGAGACTTGAAAGGATGGGAATTGGACGCCGAAGCCCGGACTTTCATAACTCAGCGGGGCTATGGAGACTATTTTAGTCACCGCCTAGGACATAGCCTAGGAAGGGAAGTTCACAGTAACGCAGTGAATCTCGACAGTTGGGAGACGTACGACACCCGACACTTGCTCCCTCGACTCGCTGTGACCATTGAGCCAGGTGTATACCTGCCGCGGGAATTTGGGGTGAGGTCAGAAATCGACATTTTCTATCATGAAGACGGCCCGCTAGTGACTACGGAAAAACAGACAAAGCCTTATTTGATATCTATTTAGTCAGTCGAGCAGTCGAGAGACTGTTTTATATAACTTAATGAGGCAGGCCTTGACGCGTTCCGTTGGATGGTAACTTAAGAGCTGCAAGCAATAGGGTAGCTAATATCACCATGACTCCACTATACAAAAATGCTGACCTCAGCCCAAACTCGTCTACTATCATAGCCGCGATGTAAGGTGAAAAAGATCCCAAGAAACTGGCGCCATAAATAAGAGAGACAACAGTGGATTGAGCTTTCCCTCCTGCCACATCCATCGCTGCTGCGATAAAGATTGTATGCAACGAATACACGAATGCACCCATCACCAACACGTTAAGCCACAGTTGATACCCATCAGAAGCGTAGTTCAGGGCTATAAACAGCAGCCCTAAAGCGGCCATTGAAGGCACCAAAACTATTTTTCTTCCGTATCGGTCCGACACCCATCCCATAACAGGTTGTGCAAAGATACCCACAGCCTGGGATGTCGAGATAAAAAGTCCTGCCACAAGGGCAGTCTTATCCAACCCGCCCTCTTCTATAGGTGACATAAGGTATAGAAGGAGGAAAGACTGAATCGCCGATTGACCCATAGATCTGAGGGCAGTTACAGCTATGAGCCCCAACATACCCCACTTCTTCAGCAAATCTCCCAAGTCGCCAAAGTAATCTTTCAATGAACCGCTGTCAGTAGCTACCGACGGAATATTTCGCATCATCAGGTATACCAGCACAGCAAAAAACATCGCGGGAGCTACGCTAATCCTAAAAACCTCATCCCATTGGAAGGCAATGAGATAAGTAAAGGTAATAATTGTGCCAACTTTGAATGTCTCGGTTGTGATGAGACCTACAATTAATGGGCCCAGCACTTCCCCAATTGAGCCCCCCGTGCCATGAAGTGATATAGCGAATCCTCTTCGATCGGGAAATTTACGAGAGAGCGAAGCAATAGCCGGAGGGTGGTACAAAGAGGGTCCTATCCCTACTAATAAAATCGCCGCCAGTATCCAAAAGAAGTTTGGCGCAACACCCAATAAAAAATAGGATACTCCCATCAGAGCCAGCGAAATAAAGAGCATAGCTCCGGAGCGATTTGCAAACCGTTCACCCAAATAGCCAGCGACCATTGTGGTCCCGCCTGACGTCACGTTCCTAGCAGTAAATAGAGCACCGTATTGCTTAACACTGAGTCCTTTATCTATTTTCATCAAGGGAAGAAGGATAGGTAGCGCAGAATTGAAAACGTGCTTAACAGCATGTCCGAGTATCACAGTCACTGCCAGACGATTCCGTCCAGAGCGAATATCAGGTGACAAATCCACTAGCGATTCTGACTTGTCAGTCATGCAAACTTTCCTTCACTAAACGAGGCCAATTGACTTCAGGCACAAAACGAAACGAATGGATCATACCATTTAGAGTGGCAATACAGGCTACAAATCTACAGGCGTTAATTTGGAATTAACTCGAAGGATTCACTGTCAAAATATAGAAATTAAAAGCGCCTACAAGTTAGTGTGATTCCAATGGCGGTAAAAATGGTTCAGAGGGCCATGTCCACCGCCTATTTGAAAATTGTGCCTGATGGCTCCAGTAACATAGGCTTTGGCGTCACTCACTGAATCACGCATGGAGTTACCCTTAGCTAGTCCAGCCGCGATCGCCGATGCAAACGTGCAGCCGGTTCCGTGAGTATTTGGAGTATCGATTCTTCTTGTTGTAAACAGCCTGAACTCACTGCCATCGTAAAATACGTCGGTTGCAGGCCCTTCTTCGAAGTGACCTCCTTTCACGACCACAGAGGAAGCCCCCATTGAAACAAGATTTACCGCCGCCTCTCTGGCTGAATCAAGATCAGCTACATTTATCCCTGTCAGTATTGATGCTTCAGGGGCGTTGGGTGTCACCACGGTTGCCATCGGAATGAGTACATCTCTGAGTGTAGATATGGCCTCTTCATTGATCAGGTTTGCACCGCCCTTAGCTTTCATGACTGGATCAACGACAATATTCTCAACCCTATATTCGCGAATCTTGCCTGAAACACATCCGATTATCTCCGAGCTCGAAAGCATTCCTGTTTTTATGGCATTTGCACCTATGTCAGTCATAATGGCATCTATCTGACTTTCAATGAGATCTACAGGCAATTCCTTGACTTCTCGAACTCCAAATGTGTTTTGAGAAGTGATGACTGTAACTGCACAGGTGCCATAAACACCATTGGCCGCAAACGATTTGAGATCCGCCTGCATACCTGCTCCCCCTCCTGAGTCAGATCCTGCAATGGTCATGGCGGTGTGTACTTTCGCTGTGTCAGTCACGGTATCCGACAACTCCTCATTATTTGGATCACTTATGGCTTAGTGGAGGACGCAGATAGAAGTATAAAGCCCCGTTCAAACATATCAGGTCGGTCACCATTCATTCTTATAATCAACCGCATCAATCGTCGAACCATCCTTCTCCCTCATATGCCGCCTCCCAAAAAAGGTATTCGTACCGAAGTGACATATGGAATATATAGTCCGCTCGATCCTCCGAAATCCGAGACGAATTATCAATATAGTTTTCCAACCATTGAACTAAACCCCCCAACACTTTTGGACCGTGGAGGTCTATCCACTCTCTGTAAATTGGTATATCAAGGTTAGGCCTGTCTTCAAGTAGGCGAGTTCCCCATTCAAGGTACGTTCCTTCAGTAACATAAAGAAGAACCGCTATGTCGTCGAAGTCGCCTTCTAGGGCGGTTCGTACAATGAAGTCACCGAACGCTCTTGTCGTGGGAGTGCCTCTAACTAAAGTGTATTCCTCCTCTGAGGCACCAAACTCGTCAAACGCACGGAGAAACAGGTCATTCTCAGGATCCAGTATGCCTGTTAGAAAATCGTTAAATAATGACGCTATTTTAAGATTGGGCGACTTGGCGATGGCCTGCGCTGTCAAGGCAACTAAGTCATTTACAAAAACATAGTCTTGTAAGAAATACCGCCGGAATTTCACCGCGGGAAGGGTACCCTCACCCATTTCATCAACAAAGGGATGATTCGTCATATCACGCCAGAGAGATGAATATCTACTCTTAAGTTTCTGTGTAAGGGACACTGTGCCTTTACCCTATGATCTTTGCTCAGATATAACTTAATTAATTGTTTGTATACTCGTTAAAGTAAGCATCCCTAGCGTCTATGCCTTTGTCCAATAGGCCCTTTTCCTGCATCCAGGTGGCAAAAGCCACCCATTTTCCTTCCTCCTGCTTACCGAAGTCGCCATTTTCATCCTGCCATAGCACCTGGAGCAGATCCGCCCCTGGTCTATCTATTTTCTCATCGATTTCCGGTGCATATTTCTTCAAAATATCTACACCACCTTGCGGGTCCATAATTGCATCTTGGTATCCTTTGATAACTGCTCTGGAGAACCTTTCCACGACGCCAGAATGGTCAGCAAGATACTTTTCACTTGTAACCATTACTAATTCATAGTAGTCGGGAACACCCCACTCCTCCATCCTTAATACATTGACGGGGTACCCCTCATTTCCAAGGCTAATACTTTCGTGCGTAAAATATGCACCTATAATCGCATCAACACGGCCAGACATAATGGATGTGCCCAATTCCCAGCCGACGTTTACAAGCTCAATGTCTTCTAATCCCGAAAGTCCGTCGGCTTGCAGCATCGTGGTAAGAGCATCTTCATTCCATGGAATGCCGGGGTAGCCGACTTTTTTCCCTTTTAGGTCACCAGGTGAAGCGTAACTAGACGAATGTAACACCATCATTGAGTTGAGAGGATGTTGAACCATGCCAAGTATCGATACAACAGGAACCCCTTCCCCCCTAGCTATAAGTACGTCAGGCTGATAATTCATTCCAAAATCATCAGCACCAGAAGCTACTGTTTGAAGCACAGTGGATGGGTCAGAAGGGGTATAAATTTCTACTTCGAGATTCTCTTCCGCAAAATAACCCCTTTCTTCTGCTATGTAGAGCCCAAGGTGATTAGAATTCGGAAACCAATCTAATGCCAGCTTTACCTTATCGGTATCAGCGCTTTGCGATGAGCACGCAATTGAGGTGACATTACCACCTAGGACGCACAAAAATACAAAGAAAGTCACAATCTTTTTCATTCCTAAATTCCTCCGACTTCCATCTTCTGAAACTATTAGCTTTCTATACTCCTCTCTCCGACATATATTTTTATTTTGAAGTTCTATTTTCCCTTTCTTTGTGCCACCAAGGAATGGCAACTCTTTCCATTGCGCCAACCAGTGAAAAGAGACACACTCCCATAGCCGAAAGAATTGCAATAGCGGCAAATACACGCTCTGTCTGAAACTGGGGTTTAGATCTGATCATTAAATATCCGAGACCCTCACTGGAACCCACCCATTCACCTATTACCGCCCCAATCACGCTAACGGCTATAGCCACCCTCAATCCAGAAAACAAGTATGGCATTGATATCGGTACCTGTACTTTCATGAACACCTGCCATTTCCGAGCCCCCATCGTTCTCATCAAACGTTCCATGTCAGGATCAATCGATTTCATACCGTCCACTGTGTTAACAACTATTGGAAAGAAACTAATCAGCGCCACAACGATGACTTTAGGCATAAGCCCATATCCTACCCAAATGAGCAACATTGGGGCTATTACAATAATGGGTACTGTCTGGGAGGCGATCAAAAAAGGGTATAGCGCCTTCTCAAGTGTTTTTGAAAGAGTTATCCCTGAGGCCAGCATCAAACCTGATACGAGAGCCAAAATAAAACCAATGAGAATCTCCTCTAGAGTTACCAAACTATGGCTGGCTAGAAGAGAAGCACTATCATAAAGGGTGTACCCGATTGATGAGGGAGCCGGTAACAGCCAGTTCGCTATGTTTCCTATGCGAACAAAGGCCTCCCAAAGCGCAATTAGAGTCATGACAATAAGGAGCGCCGGTGCCCATCTTTCAAAAATCCTCACTATAAAGATCCTCCGTCGCGAGGTTTTTCAATTAAGTTAGATAAGATTTTGGATTTTAGCCTCAAAAAGGATGGGTCCATAATGATTTTTCGATCTCTTGGCCGACTGAAAGGCACTGCCTCTACTGTCAGAATACTTCCGGGTCTGGGTGACATTACATATATTCTGTCCGACAAATATATGGCTTCATCCACGTCATGTGTAACCATGACAACTGTCCTGTTTTCACCTTCCAATATTCCTAAAAGCCATTCCTGCAGATAAGATCTATTTAATGCATCCAGAGAGCTAAACGGTTCATCGAGAAGTAATATTTCGGGTTCCGTAAGCATAGTACGGAGAAAAGCTGCCCTCTGCCTCATTCCCCCCGACAGGGTAAAAGGCAACTCATCCTCAAACCCATCAAGCCCGAAGTCAGCCATTTCCTCTGACGCCCTTTTCAGCGCAACACGGCGAGGAGTTCCCTTAATCTCAAGTCCGAGTACTACGTTCTCCTTAACGGACCTCCATGGCAAAAGAAGATCCTTCTGCTGCATGTATCCAACTTCACCAAGTCGAGTTTTTGATTCAACAAGGTTTTTCCCCTGAACACAAACGCTAACAATCCCTTCATCCGGATCATCTAAACCGGCAATGATGTTGAGTAAACTGCTTTTACCACATCCACTTGGGCCTATCAGCGTTACAATTTCGCCTTCGGCGGCATGGATATTTACATCTTGGAGTACACGCAAAACACCACCGCTGTGGAGAACAATTCTCTCTACACCAACTACATCTATTTTTCTCGAAAGACCTTTCCTGTTATCCATACCACCAAAAAAAAAGCCCCCCTGACTC
>CAZZBP010000073.1:0-8368 GCA_964652755.1 uncultured Dehalococcoidia bacterium | reverse complement strand
CTCTTCCACACTTTTGCGAGATTCTCAACCGCAATGCCGGAAAGGATAAGGCCCTTCAGTGGCTTTGCGAAATTTACGGCATCGACAGCACTGCCGTGATTTCATTTGGTAACGGCTTCAACGATGTAGAGATGCTTAGATGGTCCGGTCTTGGGGTCGCTATCGAGGAGGGGGAAGCTCCCGCACTTGAAGCAGCGAATGATATAGCTTTATCCGTAAAGAAAGATGGAGTCGGCCGTTATCTTGAACAACTTATACTTGATGAACGAATAGGGCGATAAAACATGGCTTCGGGATCGATAGTCGTATTTGGAAGCCTAAACATGGATTTTGTCACCGTAGTGAGCAGGCTTCCTTGGCCGGGGGAAACAGTGTCTGGTTTAGAGTTTTACACCACTCCTGGAGGAAAGGGTGCCAATCAGGCAGTAGCCTGTGCTAGACTCGGGGCACCTGTTCAAATGGTTGGCCATGTTGGAGGGGACAACCTAGGTAGAGAATTAGTCAATTCCTTGGAGAGTGAATCAGTCGGTACTTCCGGAATTGATGTGGTAGACACTGGGAATACAGGCGTCGCAACGATCTCCGTAGATGACTCCGGTGAAAACACTATTGTGGCTGTTTACGGGGCTAATATGTGGTTTAGTTCCGATACCGAGTCACGTTTGGAAAGCGCATTATCGGATGCTAGTGTGCTACTTCTTCAAAATGAAATTTCCGTTCGTGCTAATGTCGTAGCGTCACGACTCGCTTCCGATTTAGGAATCACAGTGATCTGGGACCCTGCTCCGGCAGTTGATGGGGTTTCAGAACTATCCGGGTTGAGCACATATCTAACTCCAAACCAGATAGAGGCCGAGGCTCTATCTGGAATAAAAATAGACGATATTGACTCCGCTTTGAAAGCCTGCGACATCATTCTTGCCAGATATGGTTCCATACCAGTTATCACCCTGGGAGAAAAAGGAGTTGTTTACGCATCAAGTGAGGAAGGAAAACATGTGCCTGCAATGGATACGTCAGTTATAGATACAGTTGCTGCAGGAGACGCTTTTGCAGGAGCATTAGCGGTAGCGGTTGCAGAAGGTCTTAAAATTGACGAATCGATAAGATTTGCGATTGGTTATGGAGCTCTCGCGGTTGGCAAAAAAGGTGCACAGGCGTCGATGGGCAGCAGAAAGGAATTGGACGATTTTTTTAAGAGTCAGGCTGCGTCGAAAACCTGATCATTTTTGAGGGCTGCCGCAAGTGATTTTTTCATTTTCTTGATTAGTCCGGGTCCTTCGTAGACAAGCGACGTGTACACTTGGACAGTGGAAGCACCTGATTTCAATGCTTGGTATATGTCTTGACCTGTCGAAATTCCTCCACAGGCGTTTATATCAATTTTGTCTCCGAATTCTTGTGAGACAGATTTAACCATAGACAGCGTGTTTCGAATAAGCGGACCTCCACTGAGTCCTCCTTTGCCAACGGCGAGCCTTGAATCCTCTACTGGCCAAGTGTTTGCGATCGTTACTGAGTTTGCTCCAAGTTCGATACTGGCCAAGACTAATTCCAAAGTTTCGTCTCGCATTTCATTATCTTGTGTTCCGTGTTCGTCGAGAGGACAGAATGGAGGCAATTTTATAAATAAGGGTGACTTTCTCGTCTGGTTTATCTCGTCGATCAGTGACCGGAGGTTATCTGGCTTCTGGAATATTCTCAGCCCGTCAGTATTTGGCGAACTTATGTTGACTTCGATCCCGGAGGCGAATTTCTCTAATCGCCTGTGGCACTCAGATATATCGGCCGATTCGGTGCCCGATATGCTGAGAATTCTCTTTGCCGTGCTATCTATAATTGGAATAGTCGCCAAACGGGTAATCACCTCTTCCAATCCGGACCCAGGAAAACCAAGGGAATTAATTATTGCTTTTCGTTCTTTTATTCTTATAATTCTTGGTTTAGCGTTTCCCGGTCGGGGGTCCTTGGTAATAGTTCCACCGGTGACATATCCGAACCCGAGCAATTCCATAGAAGGGAGGATTCTACAGTCCTTATCAAAACCGGCTGCGAGACCAATGGGGTTGCTTAGTGTGATTCCCCCAACACTAGTTCTAAGTATTGGGTCCTCGTACGTAAATAGTCCACTCGCAATTTTCCACAAATTGGGATTTTTCAAAACATAATCTAATATATGTTGTGCTTTCTCAGGGTCTACACTGAACAGTAGCGGGCGGATTATTTGTCTATAGAGATTCAATATCTGTTTACACCCTATAATTTAACTATCTAAATTATAAGCCTAGGTTGGAAACCCTATTGCTATCGGAGATAAACTATAATTCCTGTAAATTACGGATGCACACATATACAGGCCGAAAATATGTCACTTGATTTCACATATGGAAAACCGGTATTACCTAGAGGACATGCTCTGGTGTACTTCAGTGATGTACAAGAACAAAATTACTATGCCAGTTATATAGTTCTTCTCCCGGTGACCGTCGACGTAGCAAAATATGTACCGCCTTTTCTAATGAATCAGGTCGGTGAGTTAGGTCCAGGGGATATGTCAGCTTTTGCGTTTCCTCCAGCACCAGAAGAAGTTGAAAGTCTAGAGGAATTGAAAAATCTTTCCGAAAAGAGAGAGGACGATTTAATATTTGCCGGTACATGCGACCCGATGGACGTTACCAATTCCATGATGAAAGTAAATGAAATCGTCCAAGAGTACTTGGAAATTTATGAAGATGCCTATGGAACCAATATTCTGGAATCTCGAGGTGACTCTGAAAACTCGATTAGCGGTCATGTAAACGATGTTCTTTACTCTCTAATGAGTGAATCTGATCGTCTTGGTGAGTTGACGAAACTTGTAGGACGCCTCCGGTATGCCGTGGAATCCAAGGAAGAAGGCCTTGCTGTGGAAACTGAGTCGGATATAGAAGCACTATCTACCTATCTTCCATCCTCTTACCAGGTCGATTCTCTGCTTCAATGGGCGGTGAGCCCCGAGAAAGACTCTGCATCACTCGCGGATTTGTACTTAAAGAGATGTTTTCATCTTGCTCGGGAAGAGTATGTAGAACTGGGAAAAGTGGAAGCAGATATTGCCGAACTCCGCAGTTCCTAACCGTGTCTAATCCAGACCCAAGTGCCCCGATTTTGTCTCAAGTTGCTTTGCTATGTTAAGAGTTCCCTGATTTCATTCGCGACAAGCTGGGTATCCTCCATCGGTAAAAAGTGAGAATAGTTTTCAAAACGCTTCGCCACGATATTTGGAAAAAGGTCTTTAAGATCAGACCTGGTGACTGATGGGCCAAAATCGCTGTAGTTGTCTCCGGTTTTTGGTGATCTGGCATAAAGAAGTCTCACAGGTTTCCTAAATTCAGTGATTTCTTTTAACACTGTTGGATCGATATAGGCCTCGTACATAGCGGCTTCTATCATTGGTGGGCAAGAAAGTCTGTAGTTTCCATCCATATTTTTTGAAAGGCCGTGGTTGCAATAATCTAACAAGACTTGAGGTTCCCATCTCATGAAGTTGGGATGTTTGACTAACCTTTCATACATCTCTTGGGGAGATTTCCAGGAGTCTCTTCGTTTTGTTACTGGATGTTGAAAGCTCAACTGCTGCGAAGTTTTTTTCTTGCGATATCGCTTTTCCTCAAAAATACTTGGATCACATAAAACCAAGCCACGATACTTGCCGGGATCTGAAGTAGCAGACTTGGTTATTACATGCCCTCCCATTGAATGCCCGACACCTATAACTTGATTCAGGTCCAGTTGACTCATTATCATTTCGATGTCATTCACAAAAGAATCCCAGGGATAAGGCGGATTTGTTTTTGTACTCTTACCGTGACCTCTGAGATCAACAGATACGCGGTGATAGGTTGGCAATTTTCGAATGACTTCATCCCATACGCGACCGTGGAAACCGCTAGCATGGCAGAATAAAATAGTGGGACCATCTCCTGGCCATTCATAAACGGTGTTTTGGTATTCATTTATATGGACGATTCTTTCCACTGGCATCATGATGCATTGAATCCGTTGGCAACCTGTAAAAGGAGTCGCGGATCATAAGCCGCGACTCCTTTTACAGGTTGAAAATGTCTTTGATGTAAAAATTTTCCTACCAGGGCATTTTCCGCCCCATTTCTTTTCTGATCCTATCGGCGATCTCAGACTCCGGTACATGCAAAATGCGCGCTCCTTCCTCATGTAGGGCGTGCCTTGCCCTCTCTTCCACTGTCAAGTTGGGATCTTGCCAGCTACACAAGAAAACGAGTCCAGATCGCTTACATGCATTTTTGACTATCTCGCGAGCCTGGTTCATTTCAGGAGTATATGGCGGGTCATGCAAGTCGGGATCTCCGTGTGACATTCCCATGTCACCGGGACCCCATTCTGCGAAAGAAAGACCAGGAACCGCAGCAATATTATCTGCGTCAGGAAGACAGAATCGGTCTTCTATCTTGAGACCTAGCATTATTTCCCCTTTAGGATTCAAGGGCCAAGGATCGGCGATTTGTAAATATTCAACTGGGTCCACGCCCCATACTTCTGCAGGATCTTTTTGTCCACCACCGCCCCTCAGACCTTCGGGGAGTCCCATATCTCGACCAACTTTCTGGAAAACGTACCTTGAAGCTGCCACAAACATGGCTACGGCATCCGCTCTTCGAGTGTGGGTGTGAAGTATTCCGTGGGCACCAGTAGATAAAACATGCCTTATTTGCCAGGCATTGTATTGAACCTCTTCAACAGTCATACAATTGGAAGGTACCGTAGTAATCACGGTTGGTGTGGGATGGCCGCTAGGCGTTGGGCCCCCGTCCTTCAAACCTTTCATGAAACTAGCGAGCCCTACTGTATCGAATGGACGGTGTTCAAAGTCAAATTGAATCATGTCAGCCCAGGTTTGAGACATTTCCAACCCGCACTCGTAGGTCAGTGCAGGTGCCGGCAATGAAAAAATCGCCTGATCCTGTTCGATAAGCTCTATACACTTATTGATTCTAGCCATAAGAACCCTCCTAAACGGTAATAAACTGGATCGTATGTAATCACTATACTCAACCTATTTCAAGAAAAACTCCTTTGACACTCATAAATTTTTGTGCTTAGTTAGGGGTTTATTTCAATCCATAATTTTGTTTAACTTTTATTAAAAGACACTGTTCTATGAAAACTAATATTGGATATATTCACTTGCTTATACGCATCGGATAATTTTAGGCGCGGGAAAACGTCGGTGGTTACCGGATATTCTTGTTAAGATTTCGAGGATATATTTTGCGGATAATTCGGGAAAGATGTTGTGTTTCTGGATTCAATTAGAAATTGGCGAGCAAGTATAAGAAAGGTCATTCACAATGGAAGAGATGTCACTTAAAACAGCAATCGGAAATTATGGACACACGAGGCCATTAAAAGATGGAAGAGTTCAGTCAGAAAAATTCGATATGAATCACGTGGAGATCTCTCCAGTACCTATGATTTTCAGGAGAATGGTTAGAGGTCTTGAGTTTGATGTAGCCGAAATGGCACTTTCAACCTATATATGTGCAAAACACTACGGAAAACAATTTACGGCGCTACCTGTGTTTCTGACCAGAAGTTTTTATCATGCAGGTATCACCTGCCATACCCAATCCAACATAGAGTCCCCGGAACAGCTCGCTGGCCGCAAGGTAGGGGTGAGGAGTTATACTCTTACGCCTGGAGTATGGACTCGAGGTATTCTGCAGTCAGAATATGGACTGGATTTAGATGATGTGACATGGGTATTGTCGGGAGACGAACATGTTGAGGAATATGTTGCCCCCGCAAACGTAATATCAGGTTCAACCAATGATCTTGCTGAAATGCTTTTATCTAGGGAAGTCGACGCAGTTATCGGAGCTGGAAAAATAGATTCCCCCGATATACGACCATTGTTTGAAAATTCATATCGAGAAGACCAAAGATGGTTCGACAAGACACGGATATACCCTATCAGCCATCTTCTCGTTGTAAGTGATGAAAAACTACAAAAAGATCCGTGGTTGGCAGAGGAGATTTATTCTGTCTACAAATCTGCAAAGGATTTATACATCGAGAAATTGAAATTGTCGAACGAAAGAGAACCTGAAGATTATCAATTAATTGAGATGGGAGGAATTGTGGATGGCGACCCTTTGCCATACAGTTTTGATGAGGAGCGAAATGCACTTGATACCTTTATCAAATTTAATGTCGATCAACAAATAATTCCCAATTATGTAGATCCCGAAAGTCTTTTTGCGAAAGGGACTCATCCTTTCCTTTAAAGGACATTAGTCAATTAGGGAATTTCTATAGCATGGTGCAAGTTGATCAAGTGAGCTAAGTATTCACAAATCGACTAACTGTTCTTCAAACCTTTTCCAGTCCAGCCCTGCGTAACCTTGCAATGAGTACGGGAAAACGCCGAACTTTTAACTCCGCAAATTTTTTTGGAATATAGTTCTTTTAAACTAAACTTGTGCACTAACCCCAAAAAACGGTCTCCAATCAATCGATATTACTAGTTCCATATTCGATGTCCGCGTGAGAGATTCTCAATAACAGGCCGTGATTATTCGTTTTTGCATTGGTTTTACTTGCAGGTGAAAAGCCTGCAGCATCTGCTATACCGAACCATCGTTACGCGCGTAACTTTAAACAGTTAGGGGGAAAACTTGAGCTATCACTGGTGAATCTGGACCTTGATCGAACCTGAGGATTTATTGTAAGCACTTTCAAATCCCTTCTGTATTTCGGAGAGCGGGTAGACATGTGTGATCATTGACGAAAGATCGGTATGTTGAGACGATAACATTTCAATTGCGATCTCATAGTCGTGTTTGCCGTTCAGAATCCCATAGCAAGAGGAAAACAAGAAAGTTTGTTCCTTAAGTAGGGGTTTTAACCAATCGAATTCAAGCGGTTTGCGAAACCCTCCCAGGATTACAATTCTTCCCTGCTTTCTGGTGACATCAACGGCTTGTACCAGGGTGTCATTCCTATTACCACCCACTGTTTCGATGGTGAGATCAGCTCCCCGGCCCTCTGTGTCATTTTCAACAACTTCTCGTAGTTGAGAGCCTTGTGGTTGAACAATAACATCTGCTCCAAGAGCCAGCGCCATATCGGATTGTTGCTTGTGCCGAGCTGTGACAAAGATTTGCCCTGCGCCTAATTTTCTCGCCGCTGCTACTGCGGTCAGGCCTATATTTCCAGCGCCAAGTATTACGACCGACTCTCCGCCTTTTAAATCACCACGACGCATGGCGTGAATTGAAACGGCCAGCGGTTCGACGAGCGCCGCCTCTCCCCAGGTAGTTTTATCAGCGACCTCATAACAACCCGAAGCTTTTCTTTTTATGTATTGGGCAAATCCCCCGCCTTCGCTTGGTACCAGGTTCATGCATTGTCTGTATTGGCCGAATCTACAATACCAGCATTGTTTACAGGCTCTTCCGTGTCCTATAGTTTCGATTGCTACCCTTTGTCCTATATAGGAAGAATCTACATTACTTCCTATGTCAACGATTTCCCCAGCGACTTCATGACCGGCGGGAACATCATCTGGCTCAGTTTTGCCATTATTTAATAGCAGATCTGAACCACATATTCCCGTGGCCTTCACCTGTACTATGGCCTCTCCCGATTGCGGTATAGGATCAGGATGGTCCATTACCTGCATTTGTCCCAGCCCGTTAAAGAACGCTGCTTTCATTTAACGTATACCCTTTAATTTGGTTAAATCTCAGAATACGTTAAGGTCTGAGTTTTCATTGTATCGGAATCAATATAGCTTTCCCCATCCATTGTTTTGAATCCGATATTTCTAATGAGACGCTCCTTGGATTTATCCTGCTTAGAAATTTTAAACGTAATTTCTACAGCCTTTTTGGATTTACACCAGTCGACAGCAGTTTCAATGAGTTTCGAGAAATAATTTTCATGATCAGGGTGACAAAACCCGTCAACCTGGTATCTGTTGTCACCTTTGTAAAGAGTGCTACTTATTCCTAGCACTCTTTCGTCTTCGGTGGTTAAAGTGAACCATTCTCCCTTCCGGTGCGTTCTCACATATTCGTAACGTCTGTACAAACCTAGGCAGGATTGTTGGGGCTCGACATTTGTCGAGTACAGTGAAATGTTTGAATCTAAAATTGACCAATTATGGGGTAAAAGTACCAAAGGTATTAACGGGATCCTACTTGCTGGCTTTGCGACGCCTATTTTGCTAGGAATCGAGTCGGCAAAATATCTACAAGCGAAGTCGTCGTAGTCATCTGTATCGGATAAACGCACCATTAGCCTTGACCCGTTTATGTGTTGCCAACCGAGACGCTCATATATACGCGCA
>CAZZBP010000072.1:0-8559 GCA_964652755.1 uncultured Dehalococcoidia bacterium | reverse complement strand
AAGACTTCTTCGATTTGGTGGGCTGCCATGATGGCCGGGGTTGCTATGCTTCTCGTCTTCGCCGCAGCTTGCGGCGAAACCAAGACTATCGAAGTGCCCGGTGAGACTGTCATTGTTGAGAAAATTGTAACTGAAGTAAAGGAAGTCCCTGTAGAAGTCGTTGTTGAGAAAGTTGTAACTGAAGTAAAAGAAGTCAAAGTTGAAGTCCCAGGCGAGACTATCGTAGTTGAAAAGGAAATAGTGAAGACGGTTGAAGTACCTGGTGCTGTCCGCGAGGTCATTAAAACAGAGATAAAGGAAGTTGAAGTCCCAGGCGAGACCATCGTGGGCGAGAAAGAAGTGGTGAGGAACGTGGAGGTTGAAGTGGTAAAGGAAGTAATTGTCGAGGCGGAAAGGCCTAAGATACGACCTGTGCCCGGTAGTACTTTAACTGTAGTGGCAAAGGATGTCGGCCCAGCAAGCTGGCATCGCCCAATAGCCAATTACCCGTACAATGCGATTTCAACTAAATTAGGCGTGTCGGAGCATCTTCTTGACGTAGCTCCAGATGCGTCCGTTTTTACGATGATCGCTTCTAGCTGGGAAGTTACCGATGAGGGAATACTATGGACGATCAGGAAAGGAGTTCCCTGGCACGACCCAGCATATGGCACCGTAAACGTGGAGGATGTCCATTGGAGCTTTGAAAATGGTGCTCGTGAAGGATCGGTAAGCCATTTCACAAAGTGGTATAAGGATGATTTTCAAAATCCCACTATAGTTGGGGATGATCAACTCATGTGGGAATGGGGCGAGGGCGGTGGCACTCTCCGATATGTGTTGTCTACTCAGGGCCTGGGCTCAGGTACCGGTATCGAGAATAAGGACTACTATGACACCGTGGGGGAAGAGACCCACAGTTCCGTGTTTATGGGCACCGGCCCCTACAGGGTTGTTAGCCACGTAAATGACGATATGATTACATTGGCCGGCGTTCCGAATCACTGGCGTGACACACCTGACTGGGAAACGGTAAGGGTGATTGAGGTACCAGAACAGGCTACACGCATAGCTATGATGAAAAGTGGACAAGGCGATGTGACAGACGTAGCTATATCGTTACTTGATCAGGTTACAGATGATCCGAACTTGAGACTTGTCAAAGGGGCAGTGAATCCTTCTAAGATCGGTGCAGTATTCTTTATGGGGGGAAATTACCAGATTGAAACTTTCCCCGATGGCACGCCAAATCCTGCTGAGAATCGACCTGATCTCCCGTGGGTTGGAGCCAGAGGCGATGCAGAGAGCAAGTTGGCTGCTAAAAATATACGGCTTGCCATGTCTTATGCGATTGATAGGGACGGCCTCAATGAATATATCCTCTATGGGGAGGGATGTCCCCAGTACATTTACGTAATGGATAGCTGCCACCCCAGATATGAAGAGAAATGGAGTCATGAGTACGACCTTGAGAAGGCGAAACAACTTATGGCAGATGGAGGTTACCCGGACGGATTCGATATGCCGCTCTGGATCCCAACAGGAACCACGCCTGATACTTTCATAGAAGTGGTGGAAGCAATCGTCCCGATGTGGGAAGAGAACTTGGGAATTAAGACAGAAATCGATCGCAGTGTCTACTCGGCCCGACGACCGGATTTCTTTGAGAGAGGAGCAATTAACGGAGTACAAGCTTTCCCCTGGGGAGGTACAATCGGGCTACTTAACTACACCGATTACCTTTGCGACCTGATCTCAGGTTGCACGAGCTGGAACAGCGGATATGACGATCCGATGGGCTACGACGTGCATGCTAATTTTAGCGCCGCTTATAAGAGCTTAGACGATGCTTGGGAAGCGCTAATACCCTACAATGAATATCACTCCCATCTAGGAGAACTCCCGGTTATAACCTCGCTAGACTGGGAAGACGTTCTCGTTGTAGGACCAAGAGTTGGCGCTGTCGACATAGTTGAACATTCGCTGGATCCGCCGGAACTTGAAGGAATAAAGATCAACTGGGAATAAGCGGGTTTATAATTGAAATACGGTTGAGGAAAATCCTCAATATTGATCGGCTAGTAAGAGACTGGTCGGTGTAGAGTTGGCCCTGGGGAATGGAGTAAATCCTTTTCTAGGGCCAACTTTTTTCAAGGGCAAGGAAGAATTGTTCCTCTAGTTGTCCAAATGTGCAAATAACTTTCATCCAAGAGGATTTGGGTATATAGAGTGGCTAATTTCTTGATCAAACGATTCCTTCTCATGGTTGTTACCCTGTGGGTGGTTTCGGTGTTGGTTTTTACGCTGTCTAGAGTCCAAGGAGACCCTAGAGAAATGTTTCTTCAAAGGGGCGTAACTCAGGAGATGTGGGATGAATGGGGAGTTATGATGGGCCTGGATAAACCTTTAGCCGTCCAGTACTTGATTTGGGCATCGAAGGCAATCCGGGGTGATTTTGGGAATAGCAACTGGGAGAGACGTCCTGTTATCGAGGCGGTAGCCGAGAAATTCCCAGCAACCTTGGAGCTAGGTTTATCCACATTCCTGTTTTCTGTGGGAATTGGATTGCCTTTAGGGATTCTGTCGGCCATTCGGCGGGGCACTATAGCAGATTATATTGGGAGGTTCATCGCTGTTACCGGACAAGCCCTTCCGCCCTTCTGGATAGGATTGGTACTGATACTGATTTTTTCTGTGAAATTAAACTGGCTACCGAGTGCAAAGAAGGACGGAATTGAATCTTTCGTTCTCCCCACAATAACGTTAGGTTGGTTGTTCGCCGCAAGTATTCTCAGACTCGTTCGCTCAAGTATGTTAAACGTCCTTGATGAGGAATACATAAAATTGGCAAAAGCCAAGGGCGCTTCTCAAAATATGGTGATTTGGAAACATGCGTTTAAGAACGCTGTCGCAGCTCCTCTCACCTATGGCGGATTATTATTGGCTGCACTGTTTACGGGCACTGTTGTCACTGAGTCCGTATTTGGTTGGCCAGGTCTTGGCCGTACTTCTGTTGAGTCCGTTCTACAGAATGACTACCCGATGTTAATTGCTATTGTGATGCTCTTTACTCTGGTGTTCATCATTGCAAATTTCCTCGTAGACATAACGTTAGCTATACTGGACCCGCGGATACGATATTCATAATGGCATCCAATCCCGGATTTAGCGCCACGCTGGATAAACTCCAGTCGGATAGGGGGCCATGGAGGCAATTTATTCGACGATTGCGCAGATGGCCTATTATTCCTGCGGCCATAATAGGACTACTTCTAATATGTGGTTGTTTTGCCGAGTTGGTGGCACCGAAAGATCCTTTGAAGGCGACATTAAGCGAACGGAGGGCCCCGCCCGTATGGGCCGAAGGCGGCAGTGCTGAATTCCTCCTTGGCGGAGATCTGCAGGGACGGGATATCCTTAGCCGCATTATCCATGGTGCTCGCGTTTCCTTGGTCGTGGCTGGAAGTGCAATTTTTTTAGGAATGGTTTTTGGCACGGCTTACGGTTTGATTAGTGGATATGCTGGGGGTTGGCTGGACGAGATATTAATGCGAATCGTGGATATATTCTTGGCTTTTCCTCTTATCATGGCTGCCTTGGTAATTCTTGTGGTAGCCGGTGCTAGTTATTTCAGCATAATAAGCGTATTGGTTCTATTCAGCTGGGTCCCTTTTGCGAGGCAGATACGAGCAGAAACACTTGCGTTAAGGTCAGCGGATTTCGTGTTATTAGCGCAGGTGTCAGGTGCTTCAACGTTTCGTATTTTACTCAGGCATATATTGCCAGGCGTCATTAACACAATAATTGTGGTGGCCACGCTTCAAGTAGGTAGCCTGATTCTCACCGAATCTATATTGAGCTATTTGGGAGTTGGTATACCACCTCCCACTCCAGCCTGGGGTGCCATGGTATCCGACGGCAGGAACTACTTAGCTACTTCTTGGGGTATTGCCTTCTACCCTGGTATGGCAATATTTCTAACGGTGATAGGATTTAATTTCCTCGGTGACTGGGTTCGTGATGCTTTAGACCCGAGGCTACGTCAGCTAGATTGACATTCGATATAAGGCTTTAACTAAAGTTTCATATCTCACCATACACAGATGAAGCGGAAATCATTACAGTATCAACCGAATCCAATTATTTATGCAGCTCTTAATGTTTCTTTGATCTTGACGGTTCTGGTTTTATCCGGGTGTTCTGAGAAACACTCGACAATGAGCCTGGAACAAGCACGAGTATTCCAAACTAACCCGATGTTAGGTGCAAAGACGGCCCACACGGCCAATTATCTTAAGGAAACTGCATTGGGAGAAGGTATTTTAGTTCTCGGAGGAGCAGGAAGTCCTTGTATCGCTGAATTCTACAGGCTGGATAAGAAGTCCCATATGCTCAAAACCCCTTCATTCTGCAGGTTTGGCCATACCGCAACCACGTTAGCAAATGATGAGATACTTGTAGTTGGTGGATTAGCCAGTCTAAAGCCCAATATCTCTCCACATTCCGTTTCCGAAATATACTCCTCTCAGACAATGGATTTCTCGGAAACTGGGAGCCTACAAACCGGTCGATATGGCCACACCGCCACCCTGATGAATGATGGAAATATATTGATCACCGGCGGATTTACCCATGATGAGTACGGTAAGAAGCAGATGCTCGAGTCAGCCGAACTTTATTACACGGCAGATAGAGAATTTGGGAACGTTGGAAAGATGGCGTATCTCAGGGCCGGCCACACTGCAACACTACTGGATGACGGATCGGTAATCGTTATAGGCGGAACGGATGGAAAAGCCGAATTTGAGAAATACGACCCGGTTAATCAGGAGTTTGAAACAATAGGAGGTACCGGTTTTATCGGGAGCAATCATACTGCTACTAAGATGGGCGAACACATATTGATAGCAGGTGGACTTGTGGGGAGTTTAGCATCGGAGCGACAGGCTCTATTGTTAGATCTGATCTCATATTCGCTGATAAATGTGGAACCCTTGAAAATTGGACGTTCAGGCCATACCGCGAACCTGCTTCCAAATGGAGATGTAATTTTGGTCGGAGGTAACGGATCCAATCACTGGGGCTTATCTTCGATAGAACATTACCATTCCAAGGATAGAACCTTTTCAATACTGGCTTTCCTGAAAAGTCCCAGAGTTTCCCATAGGTCCAACTTTATTGAAAGCGAAAACAGCATACTGGTCTCTGGAGGTTGGGGTAATTTAACGCTAACAGGCCCCAAAATTCTCAGAGAAGTGGATTTAATCCAGCTAACTGAGGCTTCCAAGTGAACAGTTATAACAACTCATACTGTTTGATGCGAGGTTGCGGAATTTCCAAGTGCTGTGCACTTGTTGAAACCACAATTTAAGACTGGTTATAAACGTGGCTGATATTTCAAAAACAATGAAATCCTTCTCTTTGAAATATATTTATCCTTTCAACACGGATTTAAAGAAGAGAAGGCTTGTAGGGACTACTTTAGTTCTCTTATTGCTACTACCTTTTTTAACTTTAAATAGATTCCCCAAGATTGAAACTATCGATGCGGATCTAGCCATCGTTACATCACCAGCAACCGAATGCTTTCAAGGGTTCTGCCTTGAAAATCTCGAAGACAAGCCTCTGGTGGAGAGGTGGTGGGACTTCTCTCTGACTTATCTTAGAAACATCTTAATTGGAATGTTGTTTGCTTTTCTTATGGCCGGTATAACCGAGGCGTTTCTGTTTCCTAGAGACATAGCCGAAAGATTCACCGGTAAAGGCTTTAAAGGGATTTTCAAAGGGATATTGATCGGGCCCGTAGTAAACCTCTGTTCCGCATGTATCGTTCCGATAGCAAACGCTTTTAGGAAAACCGGAGCAAGCGTAGAGACAACGATAGCAGTCACACAAAGCTCTTCAACGTTGAATCTTTTGTCGCTCGTTATGGTAATACTAGTTTTCAGTCCTCAAATTGGAACAAGCAGAATCGCACTGAGTATCATTGGCGCTCTTCTTCTCGGACCGTTGGTTGGATGGATATCAAATCAAGCCAATGCTATGAAGACTGCAGGCGATGAAAATGACCTACGAGTCAACATAGAAACCAATTTAGGAGGGGATGGGATAACTTGGAAAGAATCCCTTCTTACTGCCTTCTTACTGTTTGGTAGATCGACAGTAACACACACTTTGAAACTCGGTCCGATTATGGTGATAGCAGGTTTCGTTAGTGGTCTTGTCATTCAATGGATCAGCCCACAAACAGTAACAACTTGGATCGGTGACGATGTTCTCGGAATAGTTGTTGCCGCCTCTATTGGAATTGCCATAAATGTACCTTTGATGTTTGAAATTCCTCTTGTTGCTGCCATGCTTTTAGCAGGAATGGGAAGCGCCCCAGCAGGAGCACTCTTGTTTACCGCAGCGGCAGGAGGTCCGGTGACTTTCTGGGGCCTCGGAAAAGTTATCCCAAAGAGAGGCGTCGCTATGCTGGGTATTTCCACATGGCTACTAGGAATCTCAGGTGGGTTCGCAGTTTTGATTTTTATGGTAATGACGGAATCGGATCGGCATTTCTCTTTCAGGGCGGATTATTCATCTTCTTCGGGATCCAGACCGGAGGATACGAACAGTTATCAACAGGATGAATTTGAGGCCTTGTTGCAACCCGATAAGGTGAAACTTGCTTCTGAAGTTTCACCTTTTAAAGATGTTTCACAGGCGGTTGGATTTAATTTTAAGCATACCGACGCTAGTCCGATACATGTTGATCTAGGGGCAGGGGTAGTGGTTTTTGACCTCGACAACGATAACGTTGATGAGATTTATGTCATCAACTCTGAAGGCGCAAATGCGCTATTTAAACAGGATGAGAACCACAGATTTCGTGATGTAGGCGGGACTTTTGGATTAGACGACATAGAAAGTTGGGGGAACAGTGGATGTGCTGGAGACATCGATAACGACGGATTCCCCGAAATATACGTCGCAAATTATGGAGCAAGCAAATTGTTTCATAACCGCCAAGGGTCAGGTTTTGAGGATATCACCTATATTTCTGGCCTATCTGAAGAAGATTTGACTGTTAGGGCGATGAGCTGCGCCTGGAGTGACTATGACGGTGATGGATTGTTAGACCTCGTAATACTACGGCACTACCACGAATGGAAACCCCATTTGGCTAGTTCCTTGGACTTCCAGGCAGCTATTCGTCCTTTGAAACTTTTTCACAATTTAGGAGGGTCTAAGTTTGAGGACGTAACTGATCTTCTTGGAGATACAACATTTCCGGTTGATTATGAAAAAGGAACTCAGGCAGGCAATGTGTGGGGAGCAGGATTTCAGCCTGTCTGGGCAGATTTTGATGATGACGGAGATCAAGATTTATATATCGTTAACGACTTTGGGTTTGCCATACAACGCAATGTAATGTGGAGAAACGATGGTTTAGGACTCAATGGAACTTGGGAGTTTAAAGACGTATCCAACGGATCAGGTTCCGATTTAGGTATTTTTGGGATGGGAGCCGCTCTTGGAGATTACGACCTCGATGGCGATCTCGATTTATATATTACAAATATAGGCCAAAACGTTCATCTAAGAAACGACGGAGAGATGAATTTTGTGGATTCAACAAATGAGAGTGGTACTGGTATACCAAATATCGGAGTACATTTACGAGTGTCCTGGGGCGCGGTATTTTTCGATTATGACAATGACGGGGATGAAGATCTTTATGTTGTAAGTGGGGACTTTAGAGGCATATCCAAATTTATGTCGACTACGTATCAACCAAACGCCCTACTTCAAAATCGTGGTGACGGGACGTTTATCGATATTTCGTCCATTTCGGACTCTGATGACGTTAATTCAGGCCGAAGTGTCGCGACAATTGATTTTAATGACGACGGTTGCTTAGATTTAGTTTTGACAAATTTTGATGGTTCAGCTGCATTGCTTGAAAATACGTGTAATTATGGAAACAATTGGCTGAAAGTAAAACTGAGGGCCCTAAATAGTAATAATGACGCAATTGGTGCAAAGTTAGAGATTAACGCCAATGGTAGAAAACAGATCCGGCAGGTAGGTACTGGGTCAGGATCCCTCGGGCAAGGACCTCTGATATCTCATTTTGGCCTTGGGGAGACCTCGATTCTAGATAGTGTTGTTGTAATCTGGCCTGGTGGGAAACGGCAGGAACTGAGAGATGTTGCTCCAAATCAAACATTACAAATACTTGAGAATAAATAGAGAGACGGAATTTTCTTTTCAACATACCGGATTTATCCGCAACCTTGGAATCAGGTCTTAACACAGTGCTTCTTGGAGCGGTATCCGGGGGATTTGGTTCTTTCAGAGAACAGATAGACTGTGGGGATAGTACGTCGGCCGGGGTAGATATCGTGGCCAACGTCGAGGAATCAAAGAGAAGCTGTGGTGCCGAACGAGTATGCTACCGTTAGCCGCCCCTGAGCCGAGGGTCAAGCAGGTCTCTAATAGCATCTCCAAACATATTAATACTGAAGACCGTGATGGTGAGGAAAAGACCAGGCCATAGAGCCAACGCTGGTTTCATTTCCATATAGAGACGACCTT
>CAZZBP010000071.1:6994-9523 GCA_964652755.1 uncultured Dehalococcoidia bacterium | reverse complement strand
GTGATAAGCCCATTCGTATTCGCAGTTCATCTCCTTAGCCGCTGTAATAATGGCAGTTTCCCTTATATCGTCGGGAAGGACAGATTCGAACCTTAGATAGGCCCCAAGGTGGGCGGCTCTACCTGCTACTTCGGGGCTGTGAAGAAGAACTGAAAATGGACCGCTGATTCGCCCTCTGCTTCCCACTATCTGGTTGAATATTTCTTGGTGCTGTTCTGATACATCTGTACGTTTCGTAAGCTGTTTAAGTCGTGTCATTGAGTATCCTCCGTAGGTAGGGACTTTTGAACCATGTTATCTGCGCCGACCGCTATATAAGAAACTCCGTTTTATTTTTTCGGTCAGGAAATTGGGAAAAATTCCCACAAAATGCCATATTCCTGCTCCGATCAAAAAAACCATAGAAATCAAGAAAGACTGCAATCCGCTGTCGGCAATTCCTCCGGCAACATCTCGCACTGTTGATTCTGACATCGACGCTAGTTTCAAGACTACTAAAGCTGTGGTCTCAGGATAGGATTCAGGGTTTGTTATTGATTGATTCATGGTAGTTTGGATAGTCGATACTATAGTTGGCATAGCCAATGACTCAAACACAGGTCCCCAAGCTGCCCAGATTAGTAACGAGGCTACAGCAGTTGAAGCAGCCGACCAGGTGAGTCTTGAAATCCAGGCTCTGCCACCCAACATTCCAATGAGAACTGCAATCAACACAGCCGGTGCGTAAACGGTAAAACGGTACTTTCCTGCCATGTGTAGATAGTTTCTGACAGTTTGTAAATCATCTATGGATTTTTGTCCACCAGACTCAAGAAGAGTGTCCTGAAGGTCAGAATCTGAATACTTGAAACCCGTTGACATGAGTTCACGAGCATGCATGAATTTTTCCCAAGTTCCTTCCCCACCTGAAACAGTAATCATGCTTTGTAGATCTTTATCGGTGAATTGCCAGCCGTCGATTATTAGTTTTCTAAGATCATGCAAGGCACCGCTCACATTGCTAGTGTCTGAAACGGACATAGATACGGAACCTGAGGCAATCTTGTATCCCGAGTGTTTTGAGGACTTATCTGCTAATGAACTTTCATCGAAGGATATTGAATTGGGTATAGATTCTAGAATTTTTGGTCTTACCGAATCAACTACATCTTTCCTGTATTTGTCCACAAGAGTTTCCATTCGTGCTCGCGAGTCCGCACTGGCGGGATAACAAAAGGGCAATTTCGTAGAACGCAAAGCTAGTAACTTCTCCACATCCTTAAGAGAGCAGTTGGGAAGCGACTCCAAATGTTCGTCCAGCCTATTAGTAGCTAGATTGATTAATCCGTCTACAGCCGTCTCTTTGTTAGTAGATATATCGATGGACAACGTCAAAGATTCTTCATTCCCGACCAGGTATTCAACAGCTTCGTCTAAGGCATCCTCTACTTCTTTTTCCACCCATTCCGGGGGGGCTACTTTTCTTAAAACTGCGACAATCTCTTCTTCGGTCAACTGGACCTGGTGAGGCAATACAGCCAATTCCCCTATTGATGATCTAATTGTAGGACGCATTAGCTCATCGTATAGAAGGTTGTAGTAGTCGCTTTCTCTAAGTAATTGCTTCAGCTCTTTGGATGCGACTTCCACTCTATCGTCGAATCTAACGTTGATTGAGAATTCATCTTTTTCTCCAACAATGTATGGGATTACTTCATCTAATGCACTGGAGATTTGCCCTGATACCCATTCCTTCGATGCGACTTCTTCCACGGATTTCATTAGCCTTTGTTCTGATACGGTGATTCCAAGCGGCCAATTCCCTGAAGTCGCTGAAGTGACGGCTGGCTTGACTTGAGTTTCCATAGCAAATTCGTGCAAATTGCTACTTTCGATGATCTTTCTTAGTTCTTGAGACGCGATTATAGCTCTGTCAGAAAGGGGAATATGTATATCGAATTCCTCCGTGGTGCCTCTAATGTAATCGCCAACAGCTACGCCGCTGGATTCCACAGAACCCTTGACCCACTCTGGTGGAATAATTGCGTTGAGAGTTTTTACGATCTCAACATCAGACATTTCGATAACGTCGTTATAATCTATATCGTCCTCAGTGGAACGTTTTTTGATTTCAGAGAGAGCGGATATTGGGAGGTCGTTGAGTGAGAAGAAATATACGTTTGATTCTGAGAGCCTGTCCAAATAAAACCGAGGCGTCAATAGCGTACCAGCTGTGAAATTAGCTATCGTTGCTATTTGTAAGGCAGTTATTAACACGATAAGGAGGGGTATTATAAGCACTCTTCTGAACCAGATCATGGGACACCGTGCATTTTATATATTGCCTTGTGGAACAAAAAGATTTGATATGAAATAACTGTTAACCCCTACATTAAATAAAACTAACAGTCTAATTTGGGATGGGAATATCTCAAATGTCGAAGGCTCCTTAAAGAGAAAGAATCGTTCAGAAGCCACTTCAAATCAGATGCTCCTTTAAACCAAGGGCACTTTCCGAACCTAGTTTAGGTACGAAATTCACTAAGTGTA
>CAZZBP010000071.1:0-6894 GCA_964652755.1 uncultured Dehalococcoidia bacterium | reverse complement strand
TTTAAACCAAGGGCACTTTCCGAACCTAGTTTAGGTACGAAATTCACTAAGTGTAGCGCCTGGATGCAGACCAATAATTTCGTTAGGAGACCGCAAGCCAAATCTTCTTAAGTGGTTCCGGAACCGACGGTTCCGGTGTATATCAGAAACTTCAACCGACTCCGTGAAACCCGACTTCTACATTACCCGCAGTAACCATGACGGGGGTGATTCTTTCGCCGCCGGTGAGTTCTTCCACTTTTTCCCACATTTCAGGATTTAAGGCTAGGTCAATTTCCTCATAACCTACTGTGAGTTCATCTAACTCGTCTTTAAGAGCATCGGAATATGAGCAATCCGGATGGGTGTATAGGACTATTGGATCAGCCAAAATATCGCCTTTAGTTTAAGAAATTATTCACACTTTTGATTTTAAGCAAGGTTCAATACCAATGTAAAATGTACATTTTGAATCTTACGCATAATACACTGCATGATATTAAAAGAACTATAGGTTTAAGTATAGAGGTGAGATTATGGATCCGTTGGACAAAACCAATATAGGTACGACAGCCCTCACTATCACTAAACTAGGATTGGGTGGAGCTCCGATGGGAGGTCTATTCGAACGTAAGGCTTACGAAACCCTTAGTGCGGCCTACGAAAACGGTGTTAGGTATTTCGACACTGCTCCACTCTACGGGAGAGGCAAGAGCGAAAGATTCTTTGGGGAGTTTCTTTCAAGTGTTCCCCGGGAAGAGTTTGTCTTATCAACCAAGGTTGGCGGCTTGCTAGATAACAAAGGACCTATGGACGAAGACGGCGTGTATGTAAATGTTCCCAATTTAGAGGTTCGATACGATTATTCAAGGGACGGTGTACTTCGGTCTATAGACGAAAGCCTGGATCGACTTGGTTTGGACCGAATTGACATCGCGTTTATTCATGATCCAGATGAACATTTTGATATAGCTATTAATGAGGCGTTTCCAGCTCTGGCAGATCTCAGATCTCAGGGCGTTTTGAAAGCTATAGGAGCGGGGATGAATCAATGGGAGATGCTGGCGGATTTTGCTAGGGAGGGAGATTTTGACTGCTTTCTTCTTGCGGGCAGGTATACATTACTGGATTATTCAGCACTGGAAATTTTCTTGCCTCTGTGCTTGGAAAAACATATAAGCGTGATTCTAGGTGGTCCCTATAACAGCGGTATTTTGGCATCGGATCTTAAATCTGGGGCCACTTACTTTTATCAAGAGGCCCCTCAAGAGGTTATAACTCGTGCTAGTAAAATTAGGGAAATTTGTGCTAAGTACAATGTAAGTTTAAAAGCTGCGGCACTGCAGTTTGGATTGCTACATCCGGCAGTCGCCGCCACAATACCAGGGGCAAGGAAGCCTGCTGAGGTATTTGAAAATATAGAGTCGGCGAGTGCCGAAATTCCAACCGACCTCTGGAGCGAAATTAAGGGAGAAGGCTTATTACCCAGTAGCGCGCCTACTAAGTAGAGTGGAGGCATATCAATTGAAAACTTATGCAATGGCGCTGGATTTAATAGACGCCCCTGAAATTATAGAAGAATATAAGGAGCATCACCGTCAGGTTTGGCCTGAAGTCAAACAGGGCCTGGAAGAGATAGGTATTTTGGAAATGAAGATATTCTTGACAGGGTGCAGACTATTCATGTTCCTGCGTACAGAAGACGAGTTTGACCTGGAAAAGGATTTTCAAAAATATACAGACACTTCCCCGAGAGCAAGAATGTGGGACGATCTGATGCGAAATTTTCAGCAGAAAATCCCCTCAGCAAAAATGGGAGATTGGTGGGTACCGATGGAGGAAGTTTTTAACCTGGAATGGTGACGCTTGAACAAATAAAGATTATAGATAGCCATCATCATCTTTGGGATCTTTCCAAATTCGAATATCCTTGGATGTCTACTGAAGAAGGAGTACTGAGAAGAAATTACCTACCTTCCGATCTTGAACCTTATATTCTAGATATTGGAGTGGCTGGGACGGTCGTTGTACAGGCCGACCAGACCATTGGTGAATCGGAATTTCTCCTTTTGACCGCATCCCAGACTTCTTGGATTTATGGAGTGGTAGCTTGGGTAGATGTGCGCGACCACAACTTAGGAAATACACTGGACAAACTTTTGTCTAAAGGTCCACTTGTGGGTATCAGGCATCAAGTGGAAGATGAGGTTGATGATGATTGGCTAATACGTGTAGAAACCCTGGAAGGCCTGAAAGAGGTTGCCAAACGTGGCCTAGTTTTTGATGTATTAATCAAACCCAGACAGCTAAAACACATCAAGGTTCTGTCGGAGGCTGTCCCTAGTCTACGTATGGTTATCGATCATATGGCCAAACCTGCGATCGCAGAAGGGATATTACAACCATGGTCGAAGGATATTGCAACTGCTGCAAGATACGAAAATGTTTATTACAAAGTATCTGGCCTAGTTACCGAAGCAGATCATAAAGGATGGAGGACAAAGGATTTGCGTCCTTTTGTTAATCATGCGAGAGACGTATTTGGCATCGACAGGCTTATGTGGGGTAGTGATTGGCCTGTGTGTCTCTTAGCGTCGACCTATAAAGGAGTGTTTGATGCTGCGGTGAATTCGATTGGGCATATGGATTTAGTCGATAGTCAGAGATTTTTTGAAGGGACTGCCAAAGAGGCTTATAGCTTGGATAAAGTATGTTGATAACCTTGGAACATCGTAGGTGCAAAAAACTAAGGCAGTCCACCTCAGCCTTAACTGACTATGACGTTCACCATTTTCTTGGTCACGTTGTCGGATGGAAAATTACCTACACCGAAGGATGTGTGAGCATCTACAAGAGATTCATGTTTCAAAAATACGATAGAGCCTTTGATTTTGTAAGATCAATTGCAGCGGCTGCTGCGATTGAAAACCACCATCCCAAACTTGTTCTTGAATACTCGTTCGTAGAAGTGACATGGTGGACACATTCAGCTAAAGGTCTTCATGAAAACGATTTCATCATGGCTGCTAAAACGGACGTCGTCCACAATAACTTAATCTTGGATTCCTGAGCCATTTGAGTAAAAAAGCTCCAATCAACGCCCACTGTATAATTGTGGGCTAAATAGGCAAGTTTCATCTTATATTTATTGTAGGTTCAGTAACATACCTAGACGAGGTAAAACCATTTGGCTAAGTATTATCCCGCCTTTATAGACGTTCGTAATAGAACTTGTATCGTAATCGGTGGGAGCGACATCGGAAGGGATAAAGTTGAAAAACTTATTGATTGTGGTGCTTCAGTTAGGGTTATAAGTCCAGAGTCAGAATCTTGGTTATCAGAATTAGAACGAAATGATCAGATTGAGTGGGTTAAACGGAAATATCAACCTGGCGATTTGAAAGATGCGTTTATAGCAATATTAGCTGACACTAATGAGCAGAATGTAAATGTGAAAGTTTCAGATGAGGCTAGTGAGAGAAATGTCCTACTCAACGTTGTGGATGTCACGCATCTTTGTACATTCATAGCTCCCTCAGTTGCAAATAGGGGAGAAGTCACAATAGCCACCTCCACAGGAGGAGCTAGTCCGGCTTTGGCCAGAACTTTTCGAGAAAAGATTGAAGCTGAATGCCCGTGCAGATTACTCGAATTTGCAGACCTTGCACCGCTGCTGTCGTGGGCGAGAGGAGTCGTTAAAGAGAATAATTGGATAATAAATCCTTCACATTGGCAAAAATGTATCAACGAAGAATTACTTGATATGGTTCAGTCAGGTAGACAGGATTTGGCAAGAGGAAGACTTATCTCATGCCTTGAGAGGGGCGTGCTTCAAGGGTAAGGCAGAATGAAATACGGACGGCCAATACGAGTAGCTACGAGATCAAGCGCTTTATCCCTCGTGCAAGCTCGAGAGGCAATAAATATATTGAGAAAAACCCTGCCCGAGGAAAGCTTCGAGATAATCACCTTAAGTTCTGAAGGTGATATAAGAAAATCCGAGTCACTTTCCGCAATGAAGCGGGGCATGTTTGCAAATCGGATTGAACAGGCCGTAATGGAAGAAGAGGCGGATTTGGCGGTGCATAGTGCTAAAGACGTGCCATCTGACTTGCCAGACGGACTTATTATAAGTGGCTATACGAAGCGTCTGGATCCACGGGATGTTTTGGTCCATGAAGGTCTTGAAAACTTGATGCAGCTCCCATCCGGTTTCAGGATTGGTACTAGTAGTCGAAGGCGAGCTTGCCAGGTGCTGAACCTGAGACCGGATATTAATATCATCCCAGTTAGAGGAAACGTGGACACAAGACTGAGCTTTCCGGGCAACGGCGAAGTCGATGGTGTTATCCTGGCCGCATCTGGACTGATACGGCTGAATCGATCTAAAGATATAAGTGCCTATATCCCAGTGAGAGAATCTATTCCAGATGTAGGGCAGGGTGCCCTCTTGCTTCAATGTCGTGACGACGAGACCTTTCCGTTACTAAAGGCTGCAACCGATACTACGACTCAAATAGCTGTCTGCGCGGAGAGAGCGTTCCTGTCCGCGATACATGGGGAGTGCAGTTCGCCTGTTGCGGCCTACGCGAAAATTTCCGGAGACGAAATAATTGTAAAGGCTATGGCTGGGACTCCTGATGGAACAGAGATATACCGAACAGAAGTTAAAGGATCGGTTAGGCAGCCTGAACAAACTGGGTTGAGTGCTGTTCACGCCCTGCTGGATTCTGGGGCAGCTGATCTAATTGGGACAAATCATGAGTAAGCCGGCCAAGACTAAAAAAATAGGAAAAGTCTATTTAGTAGGCGCAGGACCTGGCGACCCAGGTATGTTAACGATTCGCGGTTTTGAAGCACTCTCTTTAGCAGATGTCGTCGTACATGATCGGTTAGTAGGAAGGGGGATCATAGAATCTCTCCCAGCCGGAAAAAAGATCACAGATGTTGGTAAGCAGCTAGGGAGACTTGGGTTAGGGCAGAATGAGATCAACAGGATCTTAATAGCTGAAGCATCGCTGGGATTCAAAGTTGTCAGATTAAAGGGCGGAGATCCCTTTGTGTTCGGTAGAGGAGGCGAGGAAGCTATCGCACTGGCCGAGTCCGGTATCCCATTCGAGATAGTTCCGGGAGTTACTTCGGCCATTGCCGGTCCAGCTTCTGCGGGTATACCCGTTACCCACAGAGGCTATGCTACCTCATTCACGGTAGTCACTGCTTCTGAGGATTCTAGCAACCAGGGTTCGTCCGTAAACTGGGGACACATCGCTTCGAGCAACCAAACGATCGTTATTCTTATGGGATCTAAAAAAATAGGTGATATTACCAGGAGACTTATCAAAGGGGGAAAATCAATTGATACCCCTGCGGCAGTTATTCAATCTGCAACCCTGTCTACGCAGAGAGAGGTTATAGGTACGCTTGCCGATATAGAGAAGCGGGTATGTTTAGCTGGGATTTCGTCCCCTTCCACATTCATAATAGGTGAAGTGGTAAACGTTTCTCACATTATCGCAACTAAAAGGTCCCTTCCTTTACACGGAAAAAGAATTTTAGTGACCAGGTCTAGGTCACAGGCAGGTTCGCTGACAAAGATGTTAACTGAACTTGGCGCTGTTTCAGTCGAAATACCTGCAATATCTAGCGAACCACCAGATAACTTCAATGAGTTAGATAATTCAATTTCACAACTTGAACGATTTCAATGGATTGTTCTAGCCAGTGTGACCGCCGTTGAGTTTTTCTTCGACCGTCTTGAATATTTGAGACTTGATACGCGCCACTTATCCGGTGTAAAAGTGGCTTCTATCGGACCAGCCACTAGACGGGCCCTTAAGGACAGGGGAATCGAACCGGATTTTGTGCCTGATAGGGCTGTATCTAGTTCCCTAGTCGAAGGGTTTAAAAAGAAAGGGATCAGAGATTGTGTAGTTTTATTACCTTCACCGGAGAAATCCCCTGACACAATTAGAAAAGGTCTGAAAGAGCTAGGATGCGACGTAACTCGTGTTACAGCGTATAAAACTACCATGCCTTTGGAATCAGAAAGTCTCGTCTCCTCCGCCTTTAAGGAAGGTATCGACATGGTTACTTTCACAAGTTCGTCCACTGTTAGTAATTTAATAAGTATCGTCGGTGATGCGTTAGATTCGAAAGTGAGTGTTGCGTGTATAGGCCCTGTGACCGCTGATACAGCCAGAAAGTTCGGATTATTTCCAGACATAGTTGCGGATGAACATACAATAGAAGGACTTATATCCGCTATCGTGACATATTACGAAGGTAAGTAAGGACAGCTAAATTTTGAATTTTCCCAATACACGTCTACGAAGATTGCGTAGAAACTATGGGTTGCTTGATTTGGTCTGTGATACACGACTCGCGGTTAGTTAACTTCTTTATCCGATATTCGTCATTTTGTGAAGGAAATCGGGTTCCAATAGATCCAATGCCGGGAATCTATCAACTCTCTGTAGATCAACTGGCGGCAGAGGCCAATGAAATCAAGAGCCTTGCTATTCCTGCAGTGTTGCTTTTGGGGATACCAGAAAAAAAGGCAATGTCGGGTGGGATAGATTCCAAGGGAGTCATACAGCAGGTTGTATGACAAATCAAGACTGAATCACCAGACCTGTTAGCAATCACAGATGTTTGTTTGTGCGACTATACAGATCACGGGCATTGTGGAGTGATTGACGGCGATACTGTAGGTAAGTATCGTACTTCGAATCTCCTCGCTGAAATGTCTGTTTCACATGTTGAGGTTGGGGCTGACGTAGTGGGGCCCTCGACTATGATGGATCACCAGGTAGGGGTTATACGTAGGGCGCTTGACTCGAGAGGCCATTCAATCGCGGCATAATGTCATATTCAGCAAAATATGCATCAGGTTTCTATGGTCTGTTTAGAATAGCC
>CAZZBP010000070.1:0-9800 GCA_964652755.1 uncultured Dehalococcoidia bacterium | reverse complement strand
ATGGCCCGCTTCTATCGTGGGAAGGACTACATTATTTCTAAAAGCTGAGGTGGAGGTGGCTTAGGTCTCAGGACTGTTTTCCGATTCTCGTGGATATACTGGTGAGGATGATATGCGCAGATTTTATACCGGGTTAACTCTCATGAGTTTCGCCTGCTTCATTCTTGCCGGCTGTAGGATTAGCATCGCTTTGGAGCCAATTCACTTTGAAACTGTGATCAACGTGTAGGCCGACGTGGAAGCCCAAAACAATAAGCAGGTCATGGGACACCGGAGCGGCAACTATTATAGCGTCGGTCAAATTGAGTCTTCTAGAATCGATGCTTCAGAGAAATACCATGGGTCGTATCAAAACTGGTTAGGTAAAGAAGAATTATCAAGGGAATCAATTCTTGATAAGGAAACGTCAGTAAAAGGGAACCGGGAAATGAAGGCCACTGGGGCAGAGAGTTGTCGACTGCTAGATAAGGGTCTTGATTCTTCTAACCATGAGTAAGACGGATTGCTCAGATCGATCTATTCAGCCAGAACCCATCGTCAAGACATTGCGCCCACTTCAGCAACGGGACTTGAGGCAGTTAGGATAGACTGGATATTTATACTTGAGCAAGTGCGGATACGAGAGACATAGTCTTTCTACGGAGCTAACCGATTTAGGATCCATCCGCCATCTTCACATTTTTCATAAAGGAGTCTATCGTGCATTCGGTTTTCCCCTTGTTGCCAGAATTCCATAGCGTCGGGTACCAACCTATAACCACCCCACCAGTTAGGCCTCGGGACCTTCTCCTGGAATTCGGCATCATACTTTCTCCATCTGCGGCTCAACCACGCCCGATCGACAATAATTTCACTTTGCCGTGATGCCCAAGTCTCGAGTTGAGCCTCCCGCGTCCGGTTTTCGAAATACGAGTCGGATTCAGCACCATCTATTCGTTCTATTTGACCCTCGATCCTAACCTGGCGTTTAGAAAGTAGCCAGTGGACCGCTACACTTCCCCGGGGATTCACAAGCAGTTCCTTAGCTTTCCGGCTGTTGTAATTTGTATAAAAGACAAATCCCCTATTATCTATTTCCCGGAACATTACGAAACGTACTGAGGGGCGGCCCTGTTTGTTAGAAGTTGCGAGCGCCATGCTTTCTGGAAGTGGTTCATTGGTTTCCCGAGCGATTTGAAGCCAACTCCGAAACTGTTCTATTGGATCGTTATGGGCGTCTTCTTCAGCAAATACCAATGTACGTCGCTCTATAGTGCCATTTTACCAGGGAAGATTTACATCGTTACAGATTGCTCAATTTCAGGGCATGTTGTTCTTAAGAATTAAGCTACTGGTCTGGCTATGTATCAGCCAGATCTCACAGCTTCCTCTGAAGAAAAACAAGTACATTCATTGGCTTCCTCTCAGCCTGGGGTCCAATAAATCACGCATCCCATCCCCAAGCATGTTAAAAGAGAAAACTGTCAAGCTGAGGGCTACGCCCGGCCATATGGCCAACCACGGCGCCCGCAACATGTAAGTCACTCCAGCACCTGTCAGCATTCCTCCCCACGTGGGTAGGGGTGGGGGAATACCGAACCCTAGAAAACTGATTGAAGCCTCACCCAAGATAAATCCGCCAATCCTTATTGAGGACAGGACTATTATCGGCGCGACGCAATTGGGCAAGATATACCTGACCATGATCCTCAAATCTGACGCCCCGACACTTCTTGCGGCTTCTATGTATTGATTTTCCCGTAGAGAGAGGACTTCCCCCCTTATCACTCTTGTGTTCCAAAAGAAGGAAACCACTGAAAGGGAAATTATTATGTTAAGCAGACCAGGACCGAAAACTGCCATTAATGTGAGCACGAAAATTAGGTCGGGAATGGTCATAAAAGCGTCGACAAACCTTTGGCATACGTTGTCAACGATGCCTCCGAAATAGCCCGATAGAATTCCAAACAGCACAGCAGTCGACGTGGAAGCCAATACGCACGAAATTCCAACTATAAGAGAGATTCGGGCCCCGTAAATCACCCTGCTAAATAGATCCCGCCCCATCTGATCGGTACCTAAAAAATGCCTCCAGCTGTAACCTTCGAGAGACTCTGCGAGTATCTGTTCATCATATGCATAAGGCGCAACCACATTGGCAAACAGAGCCATCAGGGATAAAAGTATTACAACAACCAGACCAACTGCGCCCAAAGGCTTGTCTCTGAAAAGGCGGGCAATAAACTCCAGCAGCCAATGACGTCTATCTGGACGAAGCACATCAGCTAAATCAGCGTATGGCGAACCAGTAACGTTATTCGCCATGATTAACTTAACCTGACCCTCGGATCTAGCCATGCATAACTTAGGTCTACGATCAAATTTATCAAAATCACGATAAATGCACAAAACATTACCAGTGCTTGTAACATGGGGTAATCTCGGTCGATTATCACTTCAATTAGGTACTTGCCTACCCCGGGTAGCCCCCACACTTGTTCGATAATCAGCAATCCCGACATAGCCCAGGCGGCCTGGAGGCCTATGATTGTAATCACCGCCATAAATGCATTTTTCAATGCATGCCGGTAGATGACCACCTTTTCTCCCAACCCCTTTGCCTTGGCAGTACGTATGTAATCCTGGTTCATGACTTCAAGCATCATAGCTCTCGTCATTCGTGCAATTGGCGCGCCGATAAAAAAGGAGAATATGAGCGCGGGAATCATCATGAGCTTGAGGTTCGCGATAGGATCCTCAGTTAGAGGGATGTATATCGGCGGGGGGGACCAATTGAGATATATTGAGGAAAAAACCAGGACCATTATACTAGTCCAAAAATAGGGAACAGACAAACCTATTATCGAGATTATTCTGAGAAGATAGTCTATGAATTTATCCTGTTTTGTGGCAGAGATTACACCTACCACAAGGCCCCATAAAGTCGATATGCTGATGGATAATACGGCGAGTTCGACGGTGATCGGATATCGTCTTGCGACCTCAGAAACAGCCGTACGTCGGTTCCACATTGACTCCCCAAAATTACCTTTCAGGAGATTGCCGGCCCATCGCGCGTACTGGATGTGAATAGGGACATTGAGCCCCATTCTTTCCCTGATAGCGTCGGCATCCATCCCAACGATTCCGCCTCTTTGGTCCGCCAGCTTGTCGACCATATCACCAGGAACGAAGCGAACCAGCCCAAAAATGATGATGCTAATAATCACTAAAGTGGGCATTATAAGGAGCAGTCTTCGAACAATGAAAGCTTGCATTTTGTGCCATCAGGTGACAAGGAAGATGGCCCCGCCGTGGCAGAACCACCTTGCCTGTCAGTAATTCTTAACCTGGAGAGCTTTACGCTCCTAGTCTTCTATCCAGCCCATCGAAAGCGCATACCCATTATCAAAGGAATCGTGGTATGTGTAATTTGTTAGCCGAGGGCTTTGAGCGTAGAAGTATATCCAAGATGGAGCTGGCACAGAGTATGCTTGCTCCGCAATGATCTTGGCCATCTCCTGAGTTGTCCTAATTCGGGTCTCTTTGTCCGTTGCCGCAGTCATTTCGTCAATTAACTTGGTTAAATTTGGATCGTCTACACCGTAGCCCGATACGCCTAGCTGCTCTGGATGCCAGGGGCGCCAGAACCAGTCTTCTGGAATAGAACCAAAACCTAGGAAGGTGTATGCCAAGTTCTCATAATTTCCATCTCTCCAAACCGGAATGAAGCTATCGTAGTCGACCATGCTAAATTCGGTCTCAATTCCAATCGCCTTAAGAAAACCAGCCATCAATTCCGCTTCAGCCGCTATCCGTTCACCATATCCAGTTGTGGAAATGAAGTCGACAGTCAAATCGCCGGGCTTGTAACCGGCCTGGGCCAGTAGTTCCTTCGCTCCCTCTGGATCATAAGTTATGTATTTCTGGGCCTCACCAAATTCCGAATCTGGAAGCCAATAGTCGTTACCGTAGTACAGGTAACTTCCGAACGGGATGCCGTAGTCTCCCAAAACACTCTTCACCCAGCCTTCTCTGTCCACAGACATCGATACTGCTCGGCGTACGTTTACATCATCAAAAGGAGGGCGATCAGATTTCATCCAAACGGAACGTCGGTTGAACGTGTCTATAAAGGATGGATAGAGGCTATCCGGATTGGATTCACTGAGGGCACGGAAACGCTCTCCACTGATTCCACAGGTTTCAATACCTAGCAGATCAAGTTTTCCTGTCCGGAATGCTGCGTCTTCGGATCTTTCGTCCCCGAAGAATATCTGAGTTACGCTCTCTATGTATGGATAAGGCCTCTCCCAGTAATTTGAGTTCCGCCTATGTTCTGTACTGGTTCCAGGCTTGTATTCATGGAACTGCCACGGACCAGTTCCTACGTGGGAGCATTCTGGCTGCGCGAAATCCTGACACTTAGCCTCCATCTCATTTGCTAGAGGTTCCATAAGTGTCCTACCCATGAACTGTAGGAAGGCTGCCACTGGTTCTGAGAGCTCAATTGTTAATAAGTTGTCGGCCGGTGCTTCCCAAGAAGTCGCTTTCGATAGCCAGCCGTTTTGCTGGACAGCAGTGTCCGGCTTCGCCTTTATCCGATCAATAGTCCAGACAAAGTCACCAGCAGTAAGGGCTCGCCCATTTACAGGCGCGACGTCGTGGAAGTGAACGTTATCTCTCAACACAAAGCTATATTTTAGAACGTCGACTGAGACCGAGTAGCTCTCCGAGATGTAGGGGACTACGTTAAAAGTCGTGGGGGATTTTCCTGCTCCCGCTTCGTATCGCAATAACCGCTGCTGGCTATAGCTGTTAGTCATCCTAAGCCTGTAGCTGGAGTACTGATGCTGATCAAAGCTTTTAGGCTCTAGACCCCGGGTAAAGACATTCCCCCCGAAAGAGGGTTCGTTGTCGGAAGGACCAGGGACACCTAACCTGTCGGATATTCCAAGGTCGTCGACTATAGATTGGACGTCCGGATGAAGCTTGCTCATGCCTGCTGACGTATCAGGTGCCACGTCGGGCTGAACTAGAACTTCCTTTACAACCTCAACCTCTTTAATCACTTCTTTCTCTACGACCTCCGTCTCACCGGGGACCTCAACCTCTTTAATCACCTCTTTGGTGACTGTGATTGTTTCACCGGGGACCTCAACCTCTTTAATCACCTCTTTTTCAACCGGAACTTCCTTAATGACTTCTACTATTTCCACTTCGGAGTCAGAAGAGCAACCGATTTGGAAAAGTAGGGAAATGCTCAAAACCGAAAGCACGAGAAATAAGGCGCTTGATCTGATTAAAGGCATGTAGACTAACCCTCCGTTCGTAAATTCTTTCACTTGTTGCTGCTAACCATTCCTAATTCACAACGATTCAATCGATTAGGCTAGCACGGAACTTTTTTCCAAACTGCAGTGTAATCGGACTTTCGAAGCTGTGCAACTGTTAATCGAACAAACTAGGTTTTTAACCGTGAACTGAATCGGGTTGTGAGATAAATTTTACATAGGATTAGTCTTACAATAAATGTAGTTGAGTTTAAAACTTGCTGGATAGAAGTGGCGGTATTTGTCTAAAAATTGTTGTGTGACTCAAGGACCTTAAACAAAGATGCGTTCCAGTCTAACCCGAGCTGGATGAGGGCAAAGTGCCAAAAATGCAGCAAATAGAATGTCGTATTTGTGGAACGCTTAACCGCACGGATAAGATTTTTTGTACAAAATGCAGATTACGGCTTCCTTCTAATGCAGAACATCTTGGACCGACAGGAAAACTCAAAAGTTTTCATACTGCGCGAAACCTCATCTATAAACGGTCAATTAGAAACGTACGCCGAATATTATTAGTCTTCACTATTTTTATAGGGATTGCACTGCTATTTTGGTTGGTAGGCTCTGAATTAGGCGAGCCAATCTATGTCTCCGAAGTGCCGACTTCAATTTCGCCAACTTACGAGCCCGCCTGGAGAAACATACAGAAAGATTCCATCCATAGTGGTTTAGCTAGTGGTTTGACGCCGGCTAATATCTCAATTACACCATTGGGAGTACGATGGAGCTTTGAGACGGAATCGGATCAATTCACCGCTCCGATCGTATCCGACGGAATTGTTTACATGGGAACATATTCAGGAAAGTTGTTGGCATTGGATCTTCGTTATGGCTCTGTTGTCTGGTCGGTATCTACAGGATCCCCGATTGATTCCGCTCCAGCTATGAACAAAAATAAAGTCATCGTAGCCTCAAGGGAAGGGACGATCTACTGTTTGAACAGTAGGACCGGTTCAGTTAATTGGAAATATTCGACCGACTCACCAATATATGCTCCCCTTACAGTACATAATGAATGGGTGTTTGCTGGTAGTCTCGATGGACATATATATGCTCTAGATATTGAAACTGGCAACCAGTTGTGGCGTTACGGAGGTTCCGGAAGTCTAGTATCCGGGATAGCTGTTGACGCAAACGTAGTTGTCGCCAGCTATAACGACAACTACCTTAGGGTGTTAGATCGCAATGAAGGAAAATTCAGATTCAAATATTTCAACACTTCCGGTAATGAAGGCACGTCGCTTTCCAACGGCAATATATATTTAGCTGGGAGGGATGGAAAGTTAAGAGCGATTGACTCTCATGAGAAAGAAGCCTTCTACGACGAGTTCGTTCGTTGGGGCCAAGTGCAATCCTTCGCCTGGGGATGGAGAGATACAATGCCTCATCAGCGAGGATATATATGGAGCTTTCATCGACCGAGGAGCAAGTTTATCGGTTTTCCGGCGATAAAGGAAAACTTACTTTTTGCAGTGTCAATGGAAGGTGAAATGCTTTCTGTCGGCAGGCAAAAAGGGCACGAAAATTGGAGTTTTAAACTAAGCGGCCCCAAAATACGTTTCTCAGCCTCCCCCATATTGGTCGGGGATTGGGTAGTGACGGGAGACTCAGAAGGCAGTCTGTATTGGTTTGACCAAGAAACGGGTCAACTTGACCGCAAACAGAACTATGGCACTAATGCCTTAAAAAACATCGCTTTCGCAGAAGGCGTTCTTCTTATTAACTCTTCCAACGGCAATTTATCCGGAGCCTATTGATAACATTCAACCGTACGTAGTCACCCAAATCTAGGGGTAGCATATTCAAGCTACTTATACTGAAATTGTCTAACTAGTGACCTTTGCAATGAGAAATATATTAGTTAATTAGAGGTGATTTATCAGGATGGCTACAACAGAAGAGAACGAGTCTGCCGCGTTGTTTCTGAAATCTTCCCTAATCATAAACGGGTTAGACTCGTCTATTTTGTCAGAAGAATATATGGAAATGATGAGGGATGTTGGTGTCAATTGCTGCCATCTCTCTTTAGACGATTCCGGCCTGCGTGGGTTTTCAGAACTACACGAGTTTATTGACGAACATCACGAGAAGGTTCTGCTGGTCAAGGATATCCAGGATATTTTCGAATCGAACAATCGAGGTAAATTGGGCATTATTGCCGGTTGGCAATCGGGAAATGAGCTGAGCAATGGACGCCAAGGCGTCAACGATTGGTGGAGTCCAAAACCCCAAACTCAGCTGCGGGCGTACAAGGAACTAGGCCTCAGGATTTGCGGAATTGCCTATCAAATTGCCAATGTTTTTGGCGGAGGAGCAATTGACGGTCATGTCGGGTTGAGCAAGGCTGGAAGGACATTGGTGGAAGAAATACATCGACTTAACATCATTCTAGATATAGGTGGACACACAGGTGATAAAGCTAGCATGGATGCCTTGGAGATATCAGAGGGTGTCCCTGTAATTTGCAGCCATGGCAATGCACGGGCAATAGCCAACAGCAGTCGAAACTTAAGTGACGAGATGATCATATTGATTGCTAAAACCGGTGGTGTTATAGGTATAAATGCAATTAATGACTTTGTTATGCGGGGTAAGGACATGGCTCAGGTTCATGAGACACCTTTGGGAACAAGCCATGACATGGTGAGGCACCTTGAGTATATGAGAAATCTCGTAGGAATCGATCATATCGGACTGGGACCAGATTTCACATGGGGCATGTCCGATGTTAGAGACAGGTCTATATTTGGCACTGACGCTCAAGATGCAGGGCCAAGACGCTTTGTGAAAGGCTTCGAAAATATCAGCCAGTTGGGAAATGTGGTGAGTGCTCTAAGGGAACGTGACTGGGATGATGACGAACTGGACGCGGTATTCAGTCAAAACTGGCTACGGGTATATCAGGCAGTCTGGTGACATCTGAAAAGCCAAGGAAGCTAGGGACACTCAAGTTGCAATCTTGTGTGTCCTTAGCTTCCCATATGCACAATAAGGGTAGTCCTCTGTCTTTCCTAGGGACTACGAATACCCGAATTTATCCCGGGTATTAGATTTGGCTTTGAATCTTACCTAATACAGAATCCAACCTATCCACGAGGTCATCAATTTCGTCCTTGGTAACACAGAGAGGTGGGTAAATTGGGATACCCCCTCCCCTGCCCAGGCGGCCCAGTATGTTGTGATCCCTGAACAAGGCTCCGACTTTGTCGCCTAGTTTGTCGTCTTTTGAAAATGGTGCTTTAGTGTCCCGGTCTTTCACTAATTCGACTTCAGCCATAAGGCCAAGGCCTCCTCTGACGTCTCCGACTATAGAATGCTCATACAATCTTTGAAGCCGCTGGTAAAGATGATCTCCCATATTTGCTGAGTTCTCTACCATCCCCTCTTCTTCCATTATCTTCAAATTCGCTAAACCTGCAGCAGCGGTAGGAGGGTTTCCTCCAAATGTGATCAGATGACGGAAGGTCTTATCCTCGTCGCCAATAAAAGCGTCGGAGATTTTCTTACTTGCTATAGCGGCTCCGACAGGAAGATATCCGCTGGTAAGAGCCTTAGCAACTGTGAAAATATCTGGTTGAACTCCCCAATGCTCAGTGGCAAACATCTTTCCAGTCCTACCAAATCCATTTATGACTTCGTCACAGATCATGATGACTCCATGCTTGTCGCAGATCTCTCTGAGCATAGGCCAGTAATCCGGGTGAGGAATATGTGTTCCTGAAGCGGCTGAAACCGGTTCACCAATGAAAGCTGCGACGGTTCCGGGGCCGGCATGCTCTATGGCTCGGTCGACCTCTTTCGCACATTCGAGGTTACAGTTCCCTTCTCCGTCATTACAAATACCACGATAACTATTATGGTTCGCAATATGAATATTGCCCGGAACAAGCGGCCCAAATGGAGCAACATTGGTTCCTTGTTGAGCGAGGCTCATACACATGTGAGTCGAACCATGATATGACCCTTGTCTACTCAAGACCTTCCATCTGCCCGCATCGCCATTGTTGTAGTGGTATTGCTTCGCCATCTTAATGGCAGTTTCCACTGCTTCTGATCCTCCGCTAACAAAGAATACCCTCGAATCCTTATCTGGAGACAAGCTGGCGACTTTGGCGGAAAGCTGTGAAGTAGCTGGTGTTACAGTCGCTCCAGGTGAGTAACTAATGGCTTTCATTTGTTCATAAACTGCTTCAGCGATTTCGGACCTTCCATGCCCAATATTGACCAAGTACATAGAGGAGATAAGGTCAAACCACTGGTCCCCGACAGCGTCCTCAACCCATACACCCTTGCCCCTGTTAACTATCCGCACACCACTTTCGGACATATCGCCCGCCTGAGCACTATGTGGCCAGAAATGTTCTGCCGCCTGTTGTTTGATTTCTTCAATCTGTTCACCAAGAGCTTCGCAGTAGCGTAGATAAGCAGAGCGGGCAAGCACCTCAACCTGAGTTCCCGCATCGTTGATATAGTACTCTTTGGTAA
>CAZZBP010000069.1:0-9950 GCA_964652755.1 uncultured Dehalococcoidia bacterium | reverse complement strand
AACCTGGGTCGAAGGATTCAAAGTCCTTAGTGCTACCGCTACACCACCGGGCAGTATTATCACGTTATCTAGTATAGAACAGTGGCGCTGAACTCTCATCATAGAGGTCCTATATAATTGCCGACTGTGTCGCTATTTATGATCGAGTCAGGATGATGGCTAATTATGAAATGGACACACAAGAAAACCAGGAGATGACACTTGCCCACTACAAACCCCATTATTAAGGATTCAGTAGATAAGTTGCGTCAAAGTGTTAAAAGCGTAATCGTTGGCAAGGATAATGTAATAGATCTTGCATTGATTGCTGTTCTATGTGGAGGCCATATCCTTGCTGAAGATGTTCCTGGTATAGGCAAAACCACCCTTGCAAAGGCATTATCATCTGCTATGGACTGTACATTTGGTAGATTACAGTTCACACCTGATCTTATGCCATCAGACGTGCTCGGGCTTAATTGGTTTAACCAGAAGTCGAACGCATTTGAATTTCGGGCTGGACCTGTTTTCAATCAGATAGTATTGGCGGATGAAATAAACCGAGCAACTCCTAGAACACAATCTTCTCTTCTTGAGGCCATGCAAGAAGGGCAGGTAACGATTGATGGGGAAACTCGAATACTACCTTCTCCTTTCGTCGTTATAGCGACTCAGAATCCGATAGATATGGAGGGCACATTCCCCTTGCCTGAAGCGCAGTTAGATAGGTTTATGATAAGAATCAATTTAGGATATCCGAGTATGGAAGAGGAGCACGATATAGTTTTACGCTATCAGTCGGGAAGTAACTCTCCTGACCAGGAAGCTGTGATTGATTCCGAGGGCATAATTTCGTTACAAAAATTCATGCCTGAAATAGAAGTACAAGACAATGTTCGTCAATATATTATTGAATTGGTTCGGGCGACCAGAGAAAGCGAACGGGTCACATTAGGAGCTAGTCCGAGGGCCTCTATTTCGCTATACCGGGCTTCCCAGGCAAGGGCGGCGATTCACGGCCGAGATTTCGTAATCCCTGATGACGTGAAGGCTCTTTCCGAACCGGTGCTAGCGCATCGAATTATTCCGAACTCCGGAGCAAGGCTACGGGGCTATTCTCAGAGTTCGATAGTTGAAGAAGTAATGGAAACTGTTTTAGTGCCCATTGAGAGAAGCTAACGCCCACTTTCTTAACGCCACCGCCACATTTGACGATTCGGAGTACTGAAAATGTTCCGCAAATTTTGGCACGACTCCTGGATAGTCTTATTCATCGCACTTGTTCTTATTGGGATTTTCTCGGGAAAAGGCATGGTCATTGGTTTAGCTTCCATGGGCCTTTTAGTAGCTGGTATCGCATGGTTATGGAACAAACTAACTCTTGAAGAGTTGGATTACACAAGAGTTATTCCGCAGAATAGAGTTTTCAGGGGGGAAAAAGTACATTTTAGTATAGAGATTTCTAATCGGAAACCAATTCCCTTACCACGACTTGATATAAATGATGACATCCCAGATGCCTTGAACATAGAAGGAGGAGATGTTGGACACAGTCCGATTCCTAATTCCACGAGGATGAGACACTCTACATCAATATCTTGGTATGAAAAGACCAGATGGGATTATCGAATCAGCGGATCTGAAAGAGGCTATTTTAGAATTGGGCCCGTAACATTAACTAGCGGTGATATATTCGGATTATTTCAGAACGTTCGACAGGATAAATCCCGAGATTATCTGCTTGTGTATCCCAATGTTGTAGATCTTCCTTCAATAGGTTTGCCCGAAGCTAGACCTCTTGGGGATACAGAGGGAGGCATACGGATGTTTCAAGATCCGTCTAGGCCGTCAGGTATAAGGGACTATCAGCGCGGCGATCCGATGAAAACTATTGACTGGAAAGCTACGGCAAAGATGGGGGATTTAAAGGTAAGAACTTTCGAATCAAGTTCCTCTCAAACAATTATTCTTTTAGTCGCTATAGAGACAAGGTTACGGTTCTGGGAAGGGCACTCAGCAGTTAATCTTGAGAGGGTCATTACTGCGGCAGCGTCGGTGGCTTCTTACGTGTCAGACAAGAGGTATTCTTTAGGAATGTTCTCTAACGGGACACCGATACTGGCTGATCGGCCAATGAAAATCCCACCCACGAGATCGGAAGAACAATTGACAGTAATCCTTGAAGCGCTTGCGACAATAAGGCCTCTTCCGATGGGGGCTATGCCGGTGAATTTATCCGAAAATATTGGAAAATTTCCGATCGGAGCCACTCTGGTTATCACTGCTGCACTAATTACTGATGAGTTCGTCGAGGTCATCAGACGCCTGTTACAAAGCGGACACAAGATAGTTGTCCTATACGTAGCTGATGGTAATTGCCATGAGATGCCCGAGGGGGTGATTTTGTACGAAATCGGACAATATTTCCAAAGAATGGAGATGTCAGGTGAATTCGCTTCAGGATAGGCTAGTCACCCTGGCATTCGTTTTATCTGAAACTGTTTGGCTCTATGCGGTTTATGCATTAATAGGATTACTCGTTGGACTCGGAAGAAGCCCGATATCGTGGGCTGTGTGCCTTGCTATGTACTCGACCTCACTTTATCTATCCAGGGGGATAGGGCTGTTTAAGATAAACAGTTTTACCGAATACCTGATCCAAACGGCTAGCGGTGTGGTTTTAGCCTACGTTCTAGTAGGGATTTCGAATGTTCCGGACGGAACAGATTTCTCTATAGCGTGGCTTGCAGGAATCAAAGAGTGGGACTTTAATCAAGGAGAACCAGTACTTTGCGTGATCCTGGCTTTTGTTATGTCTGGGATTTCCTGGATGAGAGGTGGTTTTTCTGGTGCGGCAGCTTTTCCTATGGAATCTCTTACGTTCAGTTTCCGAATAGGAATCATGGTTCTGGCAATTACTGCGACGCTGGATATGTTTCACCCGACTGAACTTCATCTAAACATGTTAATGCTTTTGTTCTTTGCATCGTCCCTTGGAGGTATGGCAATCGGAAGAATTATGCCTGCCGAGGGGACCTCCATGAACGGTAGCAAATGGGCGCAGATAATTGCTGTTCTAATCGCCGTTGTGGTGTCACTGGGGGCTCTTTTCAGTACCTTGGGTCATACTTTTCTCTTCCACATATCGAGACCAATAATCACCGTGCTGAGTTGGATAGGAACGGTGATTATCTATGTAATTGTTTTCCCTATTGCATATCTTGCGGAATTCATAATCAAGGGTCTCAGATGGTTAATAGGTGAACCAGGCGCCGGTGAGGAACAACGGGTACTCCCGTCAGAAACGGGCCTTGGAGATTCCTTACAACAGTTGATAAAAGATGCTGAGGAGAAGCAACCTTCAGTCTTTATAGAGATTCTTGAAGTGGCTGCAATAATTATTGGGGTGATTGGACTCTTGACAATCTTTGCATTTGCGTTCCGCAGAAGGGCCAGGTGGGGACGGAGACCTCTTGAAAAGGACAGATCGAATCTGTCACAAGGTGTTAATCCTCTTGAAGATATGTTGCGTCTTGCAAAAAATTTGATCCCAGACTTTGGGTTTAGGCGATCGTCGCCAAAATACAGGATTCCAGATACGGTTGATGAAACTTCCCGGGAAATACTTAGGTCGTATTACGAAATGCTAGAGAAAGGAAATAAGAAAGGGGTGGAGCGTAAACTTGACACGACACCACATGAGATAGTTCCTGTTCTTTCCAATGTCCTGGCTCCACAGTCGGTCATAGGAATAACAGAATTGTTCGTGTGTGTATGTTACGGAAGCATCACTATTGGCTTACCGGAAGTCGCTAAGGCGAAAGAAATGCTCAACAATCTGGAGGTAGTAGATGATTAGAAAGCATTCCGTCCTATCCAAAGCCCTGCAAAAGCTGCCAGGAGACCAATTAGAATGCTTCCTCCCACATTTAGTATCGCTCGAAAATAATCTCCCTCCTCAATAATTCTGACACTGGCTACCGTGATGGCGGAAAATGTGGTAAATGAGCCACAGAATCCTACTGTCAGAAATAAGCTGTGATTAGGAGGCCAATTGGATTTTAGAGCTGCTGTTCCTAGCAGTATTCCTAAAATAAGGGACCCGGTCACGTTAACAACGAAGGTTCCTAACACCGTCGTTCCCAGAATAAAAGCGATAGCTCTGTCTACGCCATATCGGCATATGGCACCGGCTCTTCCTCCGAGTGCTACCAACATCCAGTTCACGATTGTTTAAATACTCCCCTATCTCCGGATTTGATATAGCGGAACGCTGATAATGCGGCAGTCGATCCATCTCCCGCGGCCGTTATTAACTGGGAGGCAGCGTCCTTTCTGATGTCACCTGCTGCTAGTATGCCTGCAACAGGGGTTCTCATAGTTACGTCTGTTTCTATATGGCCTCCATTGTCGAGGTTGAGAAGTTCTGACAAATAATCCGTGTTTGGATCAAGTCCGGCGAATATGAAAACCCCCTGGTGATCCGCGCGTGTAGTTTCACCTGATTCGATATCGCGAATCGAAACGCTTTCGACCATTCCATCTCCATGAATTTCCGTGATTTCAATGTTGAAATGGATTGTGATCTTATCGTTCTCAGTCACTCGATCTTGCAAAATTTGCTGGCCGTGCAAGGTGTTTTCCCGGCAATACACGTCGATTTTTGAAGCAAACTCCGTTAGGACAAGTGCCTCTGTAAGAGCTGAATCGCCTCCTCCAATAACACACACTTGCTGACCTATGAAAAATGCTCCGTCGCAAGTTGCGCAATAGGAGACACCGGATCCCTCTAGTTGAGTCTCCCCCTTAATTCCAAGTTTCCTTAGCGTTGATCCGCCGGCGATAATCACACAGTGTGAATTCACTGCACCGTCATAGCTTTCTACTGACCAGTAATTGTTTATGCGAGAGATGCCTGTGACTTCAGTAAGGCGGATTTCTGTACCAACTGCCATAGCTTGCTCTTGCATTTTCCCGACAAGTTCAGCTCCTGATATGGGATTCTCAAACCCAGGGTAATCTTCAATCACTTCCGCGTTTATAACTTGGCCCCCGGGCATAAGTCTCTCTAAAAGTAGAGTGTTGAGGCCAAGTCTTGATGCGAAGATACCGGCAGACAACCCTGCAGCGCCTCCGCCTATTATTATTATGTCCTTATCTGTCATGGTTTTGTGAGTCCTTATTGCAATGAGCCCTGTGCTCTGAGTTCTAGTAGAGCCCTCTCAAAGGCGTTAATTGTGAATTCAATGTCTTCCTTAGAGTGCGTTGCACTGAGTATAAATCTTGTACCTGAATGGACTCCGTGGTTTAGTAAGGCAAGATTCAACTGCGCATTTCGAATCGAATTTGTGGTCTTTTGCATTTCTTCATGAGATAGAATGCAAATCTCACCGTCGCAGTCGTGGTCGGAACCTAACTTTAGATGGATGAGGGAATTAACTCCGCTCGCACATCCTGGTATCTCCAATTTTGACAAAAGACCATTTAATCCTTCTTTGAGTTTGTTACCCATTGCAGTGGCTTTCTCGTTTATTACGTCGTCCCGAACAATCTCTAGCGCGGCAACCCCCGCAACAGCCGATAAGGGGTTGGCGTTGAAGGTCCCGTTATGAGCGATTCGACGTTCTCTATCCCATTGAGGGTCTCCGGTCGTCTCGATCATGTTGATTATTTCTGATCTTCCAGCTACGGCGCCGCCAGGTAAGCCTCCACCAAGTATCTTTGCCATCGTGGTTATATCAGGCATGATCCCATAGAAGCCCTGTGCCCCGCCTCGGGATATCCTAAAGCCGGTCACGACCTCGTCGAATATTAATACCACTCCATGGCGGCTAGTCACTTCTCTGAGATCCTGCAGAAATGAAGGAAGTATTGGCTCCAGACCCATATGGGCTCCAGTGGGTTCAAGGATCACAGCAGCGACATCTTTGTTCTCCTTGAGAGTGTTTTCTACCACAGATATGTCATTTGGGGGAAGGACAATCATCGTGCTTAGAGTCTCTTTTGGGATTCCACCTATGCCTGCGCTACCCACAGCAACGTAGTCGCTCCACCCGTGGAAATGCTCTTGAAATTTTATTACCTTGGTTTTGTTTGTATACGCGCGGGCCATTCTTAAAGCCATCATATCTGCTTCTGTGCCGGAACTGTGGAACCTTACTTTCTCAGCACTTGGAATTAACTCTCTAACAAGTTGACCCCATCGAATTTCTAAATCTGTTGATCCACTAAGATGGGTGCCCTTATCAATTTGATTTTGAACTGCTTTAACTATTGCGGGATGAGAATGCCCCAGTATTAATGACCCGTGACCACTCCAATAATCGATGATTTTGTTGCCGTCGACATCGAATTTATGGGGGCCGATAGCGTGGGTATAGTACAGTTGGAAAGGATCTTGGCGGCGAGCGTCATGGGTCACTCCGTTTGGGAACAGATCCTTGGCCTTCTCATGTCTATCGGCCGAGCCTTGATGTTTGTCTATAAACCTTTGTTCGATGGGTGTTACCATGTTAACCCTCTTATGCGCGTTGTAAGTTATTTGTTGACCGAGATTTCGTCATATCGTTGTATCATATTCCTCTCCGTACCCAAAACGAAAATAGCACTTTATCACCTTCCGTAATGAGGGAGACTTCTACGATCTCGGTCACTAACGTATTACTTATGAGGACTTGGAAATGAAGAGTTTTTTGACGCATCTCGAATGTACATACTGTGGGAAAGTTTTTTCTTCTGAGGAACCGCATAGATTATGCGGCGACTGTGGGAAGGTACTTTTCCCAAGATACGATATTTCTTCAGCAAGAAAGTCTCTAAAGAAAGAGGATTTATTGTACCGAGCCTCCAATATGTGGCGATACTTTGAGATGATGCCAATAATCAACGAATCGAACATCGTCACTCTTGGAGAAGGATTCACTCCAATATTTAAAACAGGTAGGCTTGGAGAAAGAATCGGAGCTGATCATGTTTTAATAAAAGATGAAGGAATCAATCCTACAGCCTCCTTCAAAGCTCGTGGGTTGTCAGCTGCGGTCTCAAAGGCAAAAGAGTTAGGCATTATGAAGCTAACTATGCCTTCTGCCGGGAATGCAGCTGGGGCTATGACCTCTTACGCATCTAGAGCAGGCATGGAAGCTTATGTATATATGCCTAAGGATGCTCCCGAGGCAAATAAGAAGGAAGTTTTAATTACGGGAGGCATTCTGACTCTAGTGGATGGCTTGATTAGTGATGCTGGTGTTATTTCCCGACAAAAAGCTTCTGAGCTGGATTTATTCGACATATCTACCCTGCAGGAACCGTACAGGGTAGAAGGCAAAAAAACTATGGGCTACGAGATTGCCGAACAACTCGACTGGCAACTACCAGAAGTCATCGTTTACCCCACGGGAGGGGGAACCGGAATTGTAGGGATGTGGAAGGCATTTCAGGAGATGGAAGAGCTGGGTTGGATAGATTCATTTAGACCGAGAATGTTTGCGGTTCAATCCGAAGGATGTGCTCCGATAGCTCGTGCCTTCGATGGTGGAGATGAATTTGCTGAACCGTGGCAAGATGCGAGTACAATTGCTGCCGGAATCAGGGTACCCAGTGCAATTGGAGACTACCTTATTCTCGACGCGTTAAGAACGAGTATGGGGGGAGCTGTAACAGTATCAGATACCGAAATTCTCAATATGATGGAGGTAGTGGCATCGTTGGAAGGGTTGTTTATCTGCCCTGAAGGCGCAGCTACAGCGGTAGCATTGGAGAAGTTAGTGGCTGAGGGAACTGTTTCCAGGAGCGCGCGGGCATTACTCCTCAACACGGGTTCCGGCTTAAAATACCTGGACGTAATCTGATCTGGAGTTTCTTTAGGATATTACTTAAGATCCACTGTCACTATATGCGGGGCGTATATGGAAAGTGAGTTTTCCATCATCATCTTCACCATAGCATGATCTGGTACACACTCAGGGCATTCTTCGTTAACACCTTTAATATACTTTACACTTAATGAACCATCGTCTAGTGAAAGAAATTGAAGAGTGCCCCCCTCAGAAGCGACTATTGTTTCCATATTTTCCAGGACAGTTTGTACGTCTAGATCATTATTTCTATTCATGGTAGTTAAATTCCCTCTAGTTCAGCCTTTCAAAAACGGTTGCTACTCCTTGTCCTCCACCGACACACATAGTAACTAGTCCAGTATTTGCATCACTTCGTTCCATCTCATCCATGATCTTCACAGTCATAATTGCTCCGGTAGCTCCTACAGGATGCCCTAGACTAATTCCGCTTCCATTCGGGTTAGTTTTATCGATATCTAGATTCAACTCCCTCATACAATATAGAGCTTGTGAGGCGAAGGCTTCGTTGAGTTCGATTACGTCTATATCACCGATTTCCATTCCTGCCTTGCCCAGCGCTTTCTTCACAGCAGGTACGGGCCCGATCCCCATAATCGCGGGTTCTACCCCTGCCACTCCTCTGGTATGCCATTTCATTCTTGCTTTGAGTCCTAGGGCGATAGCTTTTTCGTCAGACATCATAACTACTGCCGCGGCCCCATCATTGATGCTGGAAGCGTTGCCTGCCGTGACAGTTCCATCTTTTTTGAATACAGGTCTCAAAACCGATAAGCTCTCAATTGTTGTATCAGCTCGAGGACCTTCGTCTTCCGATACTGTTACGGGATCCGAACGACGCTGCTGGACCTCAATTTCAGTTATCTGGTTAGTGAATCGACCCTCCGAAGCCGCAGTGCTTGCTCTCTGGTGACTGATAAATGCGAGTTCATCTTGATCTTTTCTAGATACTCCGAATCGTTCTGCAACATTCTCTGCAGTCACACCCATGTGATATCAATTAACAAAGCAGCCCAGAGCCTCAGTAAGGCCATCAACTAATGTAGAGTTTCCCATCCTTAGACCATCGAATCGAGCCTGGTATTCGATCATATAAGGCACCTGGCTCATGTTTTCAGTTCCCCCGGCGACTACAATTTCAGCTTCCCCTGTTCTGATTAGCTGAGCAGCCATATTAATAGCTTCAAGTCCAGATGAGCATTGCCTATTTATAGCTATTGTTGGAACCTCTTGCGGAATTCCTGATTTTAAGGAAGCTAATCTTGCGGCGTACCCTGCTTCTGCAGACTGTACAGCGTTACCTATAACCACTTCGTCAACCATATCGGGGGTTATCCCGGCGCGTTCTAACGAAGTTTTTATAGCATGTGACCCAAGGTCAGGGGCACTGAGGTCTTTAAATGCACCCCCGAACCGCCCGACCGGAGTTCTAGCTCCGCTCACAATCACTGCATCTTTCATGTTCAGCCTCCTCAGGGGTCTAACGTTTGAGTGGGATAAACATAGCAAAGGCCGTAGCAGCACGCAATTGTTTGTTGGGAATATCAGATCAAAAATCTTATAAGCAAGGTGGTCTAACGAGTCTTTGTATTTGGCTATGGTATTCTTTGGAAATTACGCGGAATTTCCGCCGCATAACTCACTTATGATCAGGCTATTGAGGTTAATTTTGTTTGTTGTTGGAACGGCAGGCCACGTAGATCACGGTAAATCTACTTTGGTTAGATCACTTACAGGGATTGATCCCGATCGTCTCCAAGAAGAGAAAGATCGGGGAATGACAATAGATCTTGGTTTTGCTTGGCTGACCTTGCCTGGTGGTAGGGACATTTCTATAGTCGATGTCCCTGGTCACGAAAAATTTGTCAATAACATGCTTGCTGGAATCGGAAGTATTGATCTGGCGATGCTGGTAATTGCAGCTGATGAGTCTGTGATGCCTCAAACTAAGGAACATCTTGCGATTCTTGATCTGTTAGGAGTGCCTGGCGGGCTCGTTGTTATTACAAAAAAGGATTTGGTGGACGAGGAGTGGGTTCAACTTGTGGCTATGGATGTAGAGGAATTGGTTCAAGGAACTGTTCTTCAAGATGCGCCTGTTTATTCGGTTTCCGCAGA
>CAZZBP010000068.1:0-10002 GCA_964652755.1 uncultured Dehalococcoidia bacterium | reverse complement strand
GAACAATCTTTCCCTGTTCTTCACGACGAGCCATTATTGCTACACTAGCGCCCTCCTGGGCAAAAAGGTGGACAGTTGCTTCGCCTATACCGCTATTTCCACCAGTTACTATTGCGACTTTTCCTTCTAGTTTTCCGGGCATATTGGGACTCCTTCATGTAATTAACGCCTGTCCCTGAGGGATGCCTTCAAGGAACTTTCTAACTATAGGGAAAACAATGTCCGTGCGCCCGAAGCTGTACATGTGTTTAAGACCGGGAAGGCTGATGAAACGTGCCGATGGAATCTTCCGAACTGCTTCCAACGCAGAGTCGTGAGAAAGAGGGTCTGATTCCCCTGCGTACATAAGGCATGGCACTTTTAGATTGCTAAGCTTGCTAGTAATATCAGCCCTGTCTATGTTTGCCCGTGTTTTTGCTAAATATGCCTCAAGGTCCCCTTCAATTGCCTGTATTCGGTAGGGGTCCATCTCAGGGCTGAGTCTATCCATTGCGACCGCGACAGCTTTTGGGCCCTCTTGAAACATTTCTATTCGACGTATATCTGATTTCTTACCTACATCGGTTCTAGCTCCAGGAGTAGCAGAGGCGATGATGAATGACCGGAACCTGTCAGGAGCTATAACCGCCAGTTCCAAACCGGTTCTGCCGCCCATGGAAAAGCCAAAGAAATGCGCAGAATCAACCCCTGCAGAACTCATAACTGACAGAACATCCTCAGCCATAGTCTTGTCATTGTAGTCGGGAACGTCATGAGGTTTATCACTGGTTCCATGTCCGCGGGCGTCCATTATAAGAAGAGTGTAGTCGGGTTTTAACTCAGTAACGTAGCCCAAATCGTACCAGCTCGTAGTATCCATCATGAATCCATGAGAAAGGACCATTGGAGGACCCTTTCCTTCGACTTCGTAATGTAGTCGTGTTTTCCCGTTGGATGCGTACGGCATATCTACTCCAGCTGAAGTGGGGAACGATTATGGGCTCTAACGTACGAATAGGGCAACAGTCGCAATGCTGTTACCTCTTTGAGAATGTCATCAAAATTGTTTTTTCTATTATGTTCATATTGGCCAGGAATCCTACCACCGCTGCCGAAGTATCTGCCTCAAAGGGGAATGTGTCTACTGACAGGCAGAAAAGAGTGAATATGTAGCGGTGTGGGTGGTCTCCCTCGGGAGGGCAGGGTCCACCGTATCCAGGGACTCCAAAATCCGCTTCCAGTGGGGGCATCAGGGTCATAGCAGGTCGAAACCATTGACTTTGTCCCACTGGGGAGGCCTTCCCAGTGAATTTCCGGTAAAACGTTACCACCTGCACGGCCAAACCCATATGTCTCGCTTAGGTTGTGTCTATCAGCGAGATAAGCTCCATCAGTGAAGCTATTGCCAAGTAATTTCAAGGCCATTTAAATTCTCCTTATGGGATGGTTGGATTCAATATATGGTCATCACTTTGATCGGCATTGTTTAGGTACGTGTACTGGTTGGTAAGATGGGCTCAATTTAATGAGTGAATAAATGGAAATACAAGCTTGGGTTCCACATTTGAGAATTATTTGGGAGGTGAAAATACACTACTAAATACCCTCTGGGCTACTAGCTAAGTTGCATTAGAAGGTTATGATAATTACGTGCCAGCATGAGTTAAGTACTTTAGTTTTACGGAGATGAAACCTTAATCTCCAATGCATAATTTGGGCACAGGTGGAATGGTCGCCAGATGATAGAGACAATAATACTGACAGGATCCTGCCCAAGATGCGGAACGGGAACATTGACTAATGATGAGGATATGTACGGGGTTCGCATATTTTGCGTGATGTGTGGACATAATAGAGACCTAGGTAAATTGCCTCAGAAAGTTCGAAATATCAGAGAACTTGTTTTGGTTGTTCTTGAATATGACCGTCAACAGTTGGCCAAGCAACGAGCAGCAACGTACCCGTATTCGGTCTATGGGTGACTCTTTTATATGACACGGTAAGCAGAGAGAAAACTCTTTCACCAAGAGGAGAACTTTCAGAAAGAGACTTCTTCCCAGGGTCACTACATCAAAGGGTCCATTGGTAAATTCTCAGACGTGTATTGCGAAAATTGTGGAAAAGAATTTTCTGAGCGACAGAGGTACTGCACCCGCTGTGGGATAGATACAGGTTCTGGATCGCAGGTATTGTCAACTAGTTCCCTCGAATCTTTGTTGGAGGAACTGCGTGCCATTTCCTATTCACTTGAGAGTCTAAAACCCCTCGCGAACAGTGCGCATATTCTTGCCTACAGAATCACGAAACATTTAATGAATCGACGTGAAGGAATTCTAGATAAATTTGCAAAGGCGTTAGATGTGACAGAAGTGGTCGAAACTCCTGATAGGGCGTCATATTTACGTGACTCCGCGAGATCACTTATCGGTTCCGGGGAGGAACTAGATGAACTTCTCGGGAAAGTTGCAAGTCAAACGAAGGCGCGTAGAGGTTCTCCTGATTTGGCACCCACGCGGGAAGGAAGGGCAATCTGGGTAGCTGTGTTGTCGGAGAATACAATGGCGGCGCTGCTCGGCCTAGGAGTGCTTCTGATCGCGGTAAGTTCCCTGGTTATGCTGGTGACGTTGTGGAATGACTTCGGCTGGTTGGTTAAACAAGCCTTCTTACTGGCCCAAATTGCCGCCTTTGTGGGGGTTGGCCATGTCGTGAAACAGCGGATGGGACTACATTACTCTGGGCTTGCCTTGATCAGCGTAGGAGCATTCTGGGCTCTATTCAGTAGCGGAACGGCTGCCTTCGAATTTATAAAGCCGAAGGGGGATGTCATAGTCCCTGGCATAGGTCTACCGCTGGATTTGCCATCTCAAGGTTGGTTGATAATAACTATACCTGCGGCAATAGTATGGGCTGGTCTTGCCTTTAAGTACAAAGGCCATGTTCTGACAAATGGCTCTGCCATCTTGGCCCTGGCAGGTTTAGGTTTTCTAATTCCATCTTTTGGTCTGGAGTGGCATTGGGGTCTTGGGGCTGTCGCTATTGGATCCTCTGCAATTACCTACTTCTCAAACAGACTCTACCGACTGGGAATGAACGAAGCAGGCAAATATCTATTTTGGAGTTCACAAGTCCTTTTGCTGATGCTTTTATTTATTGCATTACAAGCCTGGGGGGTAGAAAGGGTGTCTCTATATCCGGTGGGGGTCATTCTTGGGGCTGGAGCAATTACATCAGCCATCGTTCTTCATGATAGAGAGGGCCAGGCTTATTCCAGTTATACCTATTGCTTACTACTGTTACCACCTGCAGCGCTGATAGTAGTGATGCTTCAATGGGAGATAGTTCCAAAAGACTGGTTTGGTTTGTTCCCTGCTGCTGCTGCACTTTTTTACGCATTGTTCTGTACTAAATATTTGGCTACGACGCGTAGGCTTTCTTTTGGAAGATTGGTAGACGACGATGCCTGGTCGATCCCGATCTTCGCCTCTGCCATTCTAGCTTGCGCGGGTGCTTGTTTATGGCCTGATTTCGACCAACTTTCCAAGGCTGTAACGCTATTAGTAATCACGCCGCCACTTTGGGTTACGTTGCGAAGCCGTGAATATGACGATCTGATGTTAGCAGCGGGAATACCTATAGTCGGAGGGTTTCTCCTGTTATTGAACCTTGCGTCGGAGCCTTGGGATCTCAGTAATATGAACACCGCTTGGGTAGTATTTGGTGTATCACTCCTTACAGGGGGCATGTTTTTATTGATTAATAAGCTCTCTAGAAAAGACTCTATGCCTTTTTTGTCTGCAGCAACTCTCCTGTCGGTGGTATCCGTAACTATGTCGGGGTGGGGTGACTGGGCTAACTGGGAAGGGCTCTCTATGTCTCTTGTTTATGGTGCACTTGCAATAGGAACAACCCAATTTTCTAATGGGGTGATACCAGCTACTTTGGGTGTTTTTTGGATGTCGGTCGCTGGCGGATTTGCCATGGGTATGCTGGGATTCTACAGAGGAGAAAGGGCCGTGGGCTGGGCTGTTGAAGCTCTCGTGCTGCTCTGGGGATCCCAGTTTTTAGGAAAAGTGAATGGAATTAAGAAATTTGAGCGTGGTGAACTCTGGGCTAAGGTGATGAGATTTTCCTCTATGAGATTGTCGTGGTTCGCACTTGGGTACGTTATATTCATGGCAGCGGGAGGGCTTTTCAGTCCAGATACTTTTGGTGAAACGGAATGGTCAATTACAGCAATCACGTTGTCAATTGTCGGACTTGCCTACACAGGGATGTCATTTTTGGATAGAAGCTATACCCTCGGCTATCTGGGTGTCGGGCTTCTGCTTTTGGGCTGGATACTGCAAGGGGCTGACTGGGAACTTGGTCAAGCTCAAGCGTACGCGATTCCTGCAGGCTTGTACCTCTTGGGTATAGCGTATGCTGAACGTCGCCGCAGAGATGGAACTGCTCCAGAGACAGCTTACTATTATAACCAGCAAGTGGTGACGGATGTGGTTATTCCCGCTAGTCCTTTCGTTGAGGTGCTCGCTGTATTAGTGTTGGGCCTGTCCTCTTTTTTTCTTTCTTCTTCTCAAGATCCTGAATGGGTGTACGCAGTGTTGTTAGGAGTTGAGGGAATAGGCTTCATAGTCTGGGGAGCTGCTACGCGGTCAAAGGTGCTTATGATTTCCGGCGTTTTGCTATTCGGAATTGACGTGATATATCAAGCGACGTCACTTTTATCTTCCTTTGGGGGAGCGATAATTGCTGCTGCGATCGGAGTTGCTTTGCTGGTTTTAGTTTTGGCAGCAGAAAGATTTCGGACTAGATTGACGGAATTCGGTAATCGTTGGATCAGAGATTAACTTAACGGAACATACAATCTTTTTGATTCCACACGTACGAGATTGCCGAATCCTGGTGATGGGAAGTGGCCGGATCCAAGCAATGCGTGTTCTCTCTCTATTAGATCCATCACCATAGCCCTGGATTTCGCAGACAGCGCCTTATCTCGGTCCGGTGAAGGACTCCATTGTGTTTCTTGTGCCTGTGGGGGGATGTGGACGGCGTCACCTACGATTACGGCCTTCTCTCCTTCGGAGGATATCAATAGACTGGAGTGACCGGGCGTATGCCCAGGAGTAGGGAGGGTGGTTATCTCTCCGGAAACTTTCGTCTCGCCATCGAAGAGATCTAGAACACCTTCGTCCATTAGTGGCCGAACCTGCTGATTTATGTATGAGAAAGCTTCCGAGTTTGATAGCCTGGTGAACAGTGACCAGTCCTCTCTCGAAACCATGTAACGTGCGTTGGGAAAAGTAGGAATCCATCCAGACTGGGTATCGGTCATGTTCGTCCCAACATGATCGAGGTGAAGATGTGTAATGAAAACGGTGTCAACATCTTCTGGTGAGAATCCGGCTTCTTTAATTTCTGGCAGCAGGGTCTCCCTCGTAGCTTGTTTGATCTGGTGATCGAGTTTACCTAGCCCTGTATCGACCAGCACTGTGCTCTCATCGGTACTGATGATGAATGATCCAACGTTCATATCGAATTCTGGACCCTGGTATTCACTATACGATTTCCAGTCGCCTTCGGAGAGAGAACTGAAGAAGGTATCTCGCGAGAATGTCATATTTCCATCGGACACTGAATATATATTGGCTTTGCCTATTTGTATGGGAATCATTGGCTGTTACTCACTATGGGTCTTTGTGATTTTCTAAAACTACATACAGATAGTTTATTTGTACAACATGTAGGATATTGGGCTAATCGCTTTCAACAGTCACCGCACTTAAAGATTATTCCTCTATGGGGCTTTCTTCGGTTTTTGCGAATGCTAACTTTTGTGATATTGGGGAATTATGTGGTTACCGAGCATTTCCATCTGTTTGTAGGTCATCTCTGGTGGGCAAGCTGGACGGAGGGCGAACTTGGTTGCGCCTGCCTCAATATACTTGTCGAGGAGATTAGACAGCACTTCTGGAGGCCCAAATGCGTTCATATTGCGCATAGGAACGTCTCGTCGCCGGCGAAGATTATACGGTTCTGCCATCTGCTCCGCCTCTCTGCGAGTATCAGCAAAGCAATAGCTGAATATTGCTCCGTAATGGTCATTTTCTATGTGATTGTCGTACTGTAGAGCCATCTCCTTGATTTTGGGGATACTATTGGCAACTTCCTCAGGTGGTGCTTGTGAAACTAACCAACCATCACCGAGCTTAGCAGTACGTTTCAAAGCCGGTTCACTACGGCCGCCAAACCAAATGGGCGGCAGGGAATTCTGCACTGGTTTTGGCTGCACGGTCACTCCGCTTAATGTGAAGTGCTTTCCCTGGTAGGAAACGTCGTCCTGTGACCAGAGCAACCGAATTACCTCGACTGCTTCCTCAGTGCGGCTAACCCTGACTCGCTTTGACGTGCCACATGCTTCATACTCCGCCTCATCCTCTGTTCCAAGACCTACTGCAGGAAGGCAACGTCCTTCGGAGAGAAAATCGATCGTGGCTAATTCCTTGGCGAGGACAGTAGGATTTCTCAGTGGAAGGGCTATAACGCTTGTACCAAACTTAAGCTTGGTAGTGCGGGAGGCGATGAATGACATGGCCACAACCGTTTCGAGAGATAGAAGAGGGGAAACGATACGGTCTGTGAACCAGATGGAATCAATGTCAAGAGATTCCATGCGGTCCGTGTAGTCCCAAAGCATTTGGGGATCGGGTTCTGGAAATGGCCAACCCCCCATTGCGATCCCAATCCGAACCTTGTCGCTCGACGTAGTCATCGTATGCCTCCTGAGCGATTCTGTAAAAAGTTATTTTAAGGCTACACTGCCAGCTGGTCGCATAGTTCCAGGAAGCTGGATGTTGTGAAATCAGGTTTGTAATCGGACTCGTCGTAGGGTAGATCATATCGGTTTACATATGCACCGCGAAACCCGCTGTGTCTTGCGCCGAGTATATCGAAAGAGTGAGCTGCCACCATCATTATCTGTGAAGGTTCCAGCCCTAGTTTCTGAGACGCGAATCTATACACTGCTGGGTGTGGTTTAAACTGTCCGACTGACTGAGCGGATATGATTTTCTGGAACTCGATTCCAATCTGATTATTGGCGAGATGTTCAAGATACCATTGCTCACCATTGGAGAGCATAACTAATTTGTATTTCTTTTCGAGACGGGAGAGACCGTCTATGGCGTCTTGAAAAGGGGACAAATTCTGGTAAGACTTCATGAATTCATCTATTTGGTCGGAAGTGAAATCAATCTTATGTGAACGTAAGGTATAGATAAGAGCCCTGCGCTTTACGGCTAAATATCCGCTGTGACCCAGCATCAACAAATTGTCTTGATACTGCTCTATGCGCTGCCTTTGACGCCAATGTGCCCAGACAGCTTCACCTGTTATAGATGGATTAGCTTCAATTCTAATTAACAATTCCTTTAATGGCGGGATAAGACTGCCGGCTAAGTCAAGGACCGTGCCGAATATATCGAATGTCAGGGTTGTGACCTTATCGATTGCGTTATCTGCGGGTGAGTTCATCCTTCTCCGTAAACCTACATGGTCCAATGATTAATTGAATAATCTTATTTGATTTTGCAGTGTAGATAAGGTGTTGCGCAGGGCAGAATTTCGAATTGAGAAGCGAGGTTGATGTTAAGCAATCAATCCTCGTTGTATACCCAGGGACGATATGCGTACGAGGTGCCCGTGGCTAACGTGGCCAATAAAACTCCCATATAGACAAATGGTGCCACATTCGGGGATGTAATCGGCGAAGTCGCCATTCTCCGGTTGCTTACGCCTTCGGGATTAGACAGGAAAGTACCAATATAGCCGCCAAATAGGCCAGCGATGGCTGAAGTGAGCAGAGTTATACCGTTTATCTTGTGGTTAGATTCCGGTTTGAAAAAGCAGACGAATGCCGCGAGCCCACAGCCAAGCCCTACAGTTAAGGACAGGAGCCACATAGGTGGTCTAGTTGGGAGAGTAAACATTAAAGTTCCTGTAAGCAAAGTCGCTATTAGGAGGAGGCCTCCGATCATAAACTCAATGGTAAGACTTAGTCCTGCCCCTATAAAGAGGGCCATGACCCTTTCCATATAGTATCTAAGCCTTTCGGCGCTTCACTTAACGGCATCACATATGTAATTGAAACGAATGAAATTATATCTGAAAGCTGAGATGGCATTGCAGAAACGATCGACCCCCAACGCGAAACATACGCCACTTTGATCAGGAACAATTCGCCGTATCTTTAGTTTAAGTTCTTTTGAATTAAGGTTCACTGTTTTATTGCCGGAAATTAATCTCCGGCGGAGGGTATCATGACTGGACCAATTCCCATAGCAGATACCCGAGAGAGCACTTCAGTTCGGAGAGTCACTTCAAGCGGGGGATTTGGGAGTCGCCCACTTCCGCAGTCAATTCCTAATCTCTCTGTGAGAACCGCCTTTGTTCCGCTGTGAACGCCGGTTTCCCGCATAATAGCGGTAAAACTGGAGGCTCTGTCCTGCGCAACAATTGCTTGATCTATGTCTCCAGATTTCCATGATTCCCATATATCAACCCAGAGTTCCGGAGCTGCACATGGTGGGCCATCAATGCAGCCCACGGCTCCAATCGTAAGTGCGGGAAGCATCAGCAAGCTGCTTCCGATGAAGCAATTCAGTCCCATCTTCTTACATTCACGAACGTTCGTGAAATTGACCGATGAATGTTTATGCCCCGCTAGGTGAGGAACCTCATCTGAGATCTTCTTCATTAACTCTGGAGTCACTTCTACGCCTGTGGACTGCGGAAGGTTTTAAACATAGAAAGGGAGATCAGCGGCGGCGGCAACGGCTTTATAATGCGCGACAATAGCTTCGTCACTTTGCCTGTAAAAAAAAGGTGGGACACAGCATATCGCTTCTGCACCAACGTTGGCGGCATGTTCAGCCATACTTGCTGCTCTTTCAGTCGTAGGTGCCCCCACATGCATTATGTTATTTATCCTTCCCTTGTTAACGTCGGCAGCTGCAGACACAATCCTCTTATTCTCCTCGTCATCTAGGAAAATACTTTCCCCATTACCGCCTGCCACCCAGAATCCGCCAACGCCAGCCTGGATGTTAAATTCCATTACTTCTCTGAACGCAGCTTCATTGAAAGCTCCGTCCGAGTACATTGGGGTAGCGATTGCTGGGAAAATTCCCTCAAATGGCGCCATCGTAATCTCCTTCAAAATATGAAATTAATGTCATTAAGAAGTTACCTATTGTTACTTAAGTATTTGGCCGATTCTAGCACGTATTGATGCCTTCAGAGCGGTATAAACAGGCTGATATACCCGCAGGGGGCATGGTATCTAGGATGGTAATGGAAAATATTCAAGCCGCAATCTTTCTTATTGGAAACGCACCGGAGCCGATAATTTACGATGGGAACCACCTATGGATTGGTAACGTCCTTTCGCATACCATCATGAAAATTAACCTGCAAGGTGAGCGAGAAGCGGTATATGACTCTCATGCCAGGAAGCCGAATGCCACTAGTATTTGATGGGGAAAACATTTGGTCCGTAAATCAATTCGATCACAATGCTACAAGGCTTTCCCTTGATGGAGAATCGATCGGCACATATTCTGTGTCGGCCCTTTCCAGGACACTAGCATTCGACGGTGAGAGGGTCTGGACCTCCGGTTGCTGGGAAACCTTGTTATACAGGCTTGATGTTGATGGTAATACGATAGACCATGTTGAAACAGTGGGCTCAGGTCCGATAGTGCCGTTCTTTGATGGTGAACATATCTGGACGGCAAACAGTATGGACGGTGAGTAAGCTTTCCCTTGATGGAGAAGTCGTGGCAACATATCCTGTAGGGGCATCTCCGGTAAAAATACTTTCAGCAACTGGCGAGATATGGGTTACTCTGATTAGTGATGATTCCATAGTGCGATTGAAACCCTGATAGTTGTTGTGACCTTGAATAACGGGAGTGAAAGATTAATTGTTCACACTCAGTAAAATAAAATGATTCACCTCGTTGATGA
>CAZZBP010000067.1:6540-10531 GCA_964652755.1 uncultured Dehalococcoidia bacterium | reverse complement strand
GATTTCTTCAATCTGTTCACCCGTCAATGCAGTAACCATAAATTCTCTCCTTAATGCCTCTAGTTAACTACTAATCTTTAGGGATCATAGATGATGCCTATTAATTGTGGCAATACCATGGGCCCGTCCCCTCTATAATGAAAGTCAACATGAAGAACCCATGGGCCTATTAGGCCTAGCAAAAATGAAACATTAATAATATGACCCTATGTGTAGTTAACCCTGTAAAGTTCTCGAAGGTAGGTGGGTATTTCCTGCTGATTTTTTTCTTTGGCTTTGCCTTCTTGATTGGGTGTCAAGGTTCCCAACTTACAGAGGAGGCTGAGGGGGATCCCGTCAAAACTTCTTCACCACTGGATGAACTGGCGAGAAACAATTTCAATGAAGAACTAGAAGCATTAAATTCTGAGATAGAGAATAATCCCAAGGATTCAAGTGGCTACATCAGCCGCGCTCTCATATATCTCCGAGATACAGACACCTACGGAGATGCCATAAGAGATTCGGAAACTGCTCTTGGTATCAATCCTGAACTCGTGGAGCCATACATTATACGAGCGGCAGCACTGGTTGATATGGGACACTCTGGTCTGTATTCGGTCCCCGGCTCCTCTGGGAGTGCAACAAGTGATCTCTGGTTGCTAAGTACTAGAAAACGGCATGAAAAGGCGATAAATGACATAGGCAAGGCCCTAGAAATGGAACCTAGCAGGCCTGATGCATATTTCATTCGTGCCCATGCCTTTATGGACCTTTATCTTTCAAATGAATCGATTATAGATTTTGACAAAGTATTACAACATGAACCGAGCCTATATTTAAGAATAATGACCCTGGTACATCGATCCCAGGCTCATCGCCAGCTAGGTCATGTGCAACTTGCCGTTCAGGATGCGACTATGGCTATGGAACTGCTACCGAGTTTGGTAGAAGCTTATGAAAACATACCAAAACTAATCAATTGGCACGGTCATGATTTCGGTCCGAACAAGATCAAAGCAACCGCATATGTCAATAGGGGGTTGGCATATGATCTCCAGGGTTCTGATCAGCTAGCGATAAAGGATTACAGTTCGGCGATACAATCGGATCGTACATATATCGAAGCCTACATAAATAGGGCAACCACTTACACAAGTATTGGACTGTATGAAGAAGCTCTTTCAGATGCTGAAGATGCGATAGGAACCCACAGGTTCACCGTTAATGGATCAAATAGGGGACTTGCGGAAGCATACAACACACGGGCGATGGCTAATTTTGGTTTAGGTAATGTTGAGCTCGGGCTATCTGACGTCTCTCAAGCGATAACGATAGATGGGAATTTCGCAAGAGCCTATTCTAACCGTTCGTACATGTACACGTCAGTAAAAGAACTGGATCTCGCCATATTCGATGCAAGCAAGGCAATCGAACTTGATCCGGACCTTGCTACTGCGTACGCCAATAGGGCAGAGGCTCACCTCAGATCCAATAATCTTTTTGAGGCAGTTGAGGATTCAAGTTCTGCATTGACTCGAGACTCGTCTCTTATTGGTGCCCGGGTGTCGAGATCTATATCCTATTTGGGAATGGAGGAATACAACAAAGCATTTGAAGATGCCAATATCGTGTTGAGTCAAATAGCTGATTACCCGGAGGCCTTGTTTGTTCGCGGGGCTTCGCAGCTTTGGATTACGGGAGGCGGGAAAGGGCATAATGATTTGAGAAAAGTTGTGGAATTATCAAATACGAAAAGTCTGGTAGAGGCGGCAGCTTCCATGTTGAGTTTCTACGACAAATAAGTATCAATGTTATGTTAATTGTCATGTATCTCGGCGGTACAACTCCAGTTCTGGGAGATCTTTAAAAGTTCGTTGTTCCTCTTCGTGAACCACAGTAAATGCGCCATCCTCCCCTAGAAGTTCATCCATGATTGGCCACGGGTCCAGAGCTTCGGCAGTAGTTAGACCCTCTGTTAATACGTCCTCTTTAACAAGCAGAGAGGCGATTATCGCTGCGTCCTGGCCAGATATTGAAACTGAAGTGTGATAACAACATATTGTTGCTTTTTGTCCTTCAATAAGCCCGACCACCTTTACCAACCGGGCTGATAGAGGTTTTGCAACGCTAAAACCAAAAATTTTGTCGGCCGTATCTGAAGCTAGGTATGCCGCGGTGAAGTCAGCGGGCACGATCTTTGTTCCGTTATCTAAAATGATTTCGTTCATATCCATTAATCCGTATGTATAAAAGTCGCGAAACATCTCCATTAATGAATTGGGAATCCTACCTAATTTCATTGTCACCTCCTCCACCCCGGTGAAGTGCCTGGGAAAAACAAAGGGTTCTGGATGCCCCACGGCGTAGCAAACAGTATCCTCCTCCATCCCCAGAAAGCGGACCAATTCCTTCTTTTCGAAGGGTTCAGCCGGATGAAACTCACCATTTAGGTAAAATTCGGAGGGATTGCCCATCGAATGAGTGAAATGGGAGAAAACAGGGTATCCACGCCAGGAGATCGTCGCAGCCAGAAACACATGGATGGATTTCACACAATCTAACATAGCTGCTCCGATCCTAGCCATGTGTCCAGTCGATCCTGGGCTGGTGCCAGCACCGACAACAAAGCTTTTCTTATTTTTTCGAATGGTGGCTTCAATGTGGCTGTCTTCGAGCAGGTCTTTTAGTGATTCCACATCGTCATTAACGTCCACGTAATGGACACCGGCTTCAATGGCGGCTTCCACGGCTATTCGACCAAACCGAAAAAATGGCCCTACCGTGTTTATCACAATTACACACCGCTTCATTAAATCCACTATCTTCTCCCTGTCACTAACGTCCGCCTGTTCGATACCAGATATAACGATTGAGCCTAATTCCGTGTTTTCTGCTAATTGGGTGGCCTGTTCAACATCAGCGTCCACCAGCAAGATAGATTTAAAAGGTCCGTTTTTTACGAGCCATTGGAAAGCTTGGGAGCCAACAGTGCCGCACCCTAACAGCATCACACACTTTTGTTTTTCCACAATTTGACTCCCCGATTCAATAAATAATAAGTATTTTTACTCTTTCAAACTTGACATAAAATAACTGTTAGCGCAAAAACTTTTCGGATTAGAAGTATTCCAAAACACATTCCGCTTCAGCCAGAGCCAGGTTCCAAAATAGTGTAACTTCTGTAAAGATCTCAAGTAGACTGAATTGCAACATCTTATAGTTGCTAAAAATTTGTTCAACCTTTTCTATAAGTCAGACAGTAATCAATTTCACAATCCAACCAAAACGCTAATACCGCCGCAATTCCCTGTTACTGTCACCTCGACGTAAACAGATCTGATCGCAACCTTTGGAAGGCCGTTTGTCCAAAAGCATATTTGGCAAACAATGGTCCCAAACATTTAGAAGCATGTCACAAAACACCTGACACCGTTTAGGCTAGACCAATGCGGACGGTTCTTCCTCACGAATAAGCCGAGACCGGGCCCCTAACTCTGGAAAGGCACGCAGGAAAGGTCCGGGTTCGAGTGCTTCAGGAGAGAAAAGTCCTGCTGATATGTCACCATTCGAAAGCAACTCAGCAGTTATCGCTAGTGGGAGCCCGGATTCAATCGGACCACCCTTCATCGAGACTTGATAACGTAATTTGAGTGGTCGATCGTCTCGTTTACCGGCGATCCTGACCTCGCGCATCGAATAAGGGGTAAGTTTACTAAATCCGAAGACCTCATCCGCCTGGTCTGTCGAGAGGTAAGCAGCTACAAAATCAGCGGGAGATAACTCATTCGTTCCATAAGGTATGGATTCTTCACTTGTTAAACCATAGTTAGACAGGTCACGATAAAGCTGATTCACATTCGGGGGATGCCCTAGCTTAAACACTACTTCCTGGATACCCGGGAAAAACCGAGGCAAAGTAAGAGGCTCTGGATGAGAAACGATGTGAACTTGGCCTTTGCCTGGGGCCCATGGTAATGTGATCGTTTCCTCCTCTGACATTGCCGGTACC
>CAZZBP010000067.1:0-6530 GCA_964652755.1 uncultured Dehalococcoidia bacterium | reverse complement strand
GGTCCATGGGCCTGTCGCCAAAGCTATCTGCACCGACTCGACGGTATCGAACTCCTGGGCTCCGTAACGAGTCAGAATATTGGTAAGACCTGGGCTGGTTCCCAGTCCTACCACGAGGGGTATGCCAGCATCTCGGGCAGCCCGGTCGACATCATCAGTGGAAAAGAGTTCCAAAATCGGTTCCTCTTCATCATTTACATCGGCATAGGGGACCCTGGCCTCAATTGCACATCTGATTACGTCGGTACCATAGAGAAAGAACGGACCCGCTGTGTTAAGGACAGCATTGGTCCCTTTTATCAGTTCTAGGAGCGCGTGACTGTCAGTCACATCAATTTCTGATGCTTCGGCACCCACTTTTTGAGCAAGGCGCTGGGCATCTTCAATGTTCCGATCAGCAACGATTATTTTTGCGAACTTGCCACGTTGGTTAAGCTGGCGTACCGTTTCGGCGCCGACACTGCCCGCTCCGCCAAGTACGACAACTGTCTTTTCATGAACGGCCATATTTTACTTTTCCCTTTATTTCCAATAGAGCTTTTTCGAATCTAGGCCACCTGTGTTAGATGCCAAGACAGCTACATAACTGAGTCAAATGCGACGCATTCTAACATGGGTGTTTTCGCATATATCCGGGAACGAATTTCGTGAATCGAAAGTTTGAGGTTTAAATTATGGTCCTATCAGATTTAGAAACAAGGGATCAATCTGTGTCACATGACAACCCCGAGTAACGGGGGGACAAGAGATTCCTTTCATCATGGAGTGAGTAGTCCGAACCTTTTCGGCGTGTGGCGGATTCAGTTGAATCCGCCTAATAGACTATGTCATTAGTTTGAGAATGTGACTAGACGACCTAGCTCCCTTTTAGACGAGTCCTGGCGTCCAGTCGTAAAGCTTTAGGAATTATGGGAACGAATAATCCTTGAGGATAAACATCGTTCTATAAGGCTAATATTCGTTGCTGAGGCCGTGCCTTTTGACCCCTGAGCAGAAGCTATCAACATAGTCTCGTAGAGCGTCAAACTCTGGCGAACAATCAATTGGCTGTTGAAATTTTCCTCACGTAAGCAAAACTGTTAGAGAGGTTCTCGAAAATGTTTTCATGGGATGGAATCTCAAAGATAGCAGGACCTGTATAGCCTTTCGAGTCCAGTATTCGCACCATGCGAGCACAGTCCAAGTCTCCATAATCGACATCGGGAAGAGGTTCTCCGTCCCGGATCTGCTTGAAATGTACGATCTTGAGCATGTCGAGGGGCATGGCTTCTAGGTCACCCAATGCATCAGTATTCGGCTGATTGCGGATTTGGTTGGCGGGGTCAGGGCAGACACCGAGTAGCCTACCTTCTTGATCCGTTAGTTCTTTTCGACACTCTTCCACAAGTAGTTTGATAGCACCGATGGTCTGGCCTGAGTTTTCAACAGACACCGTTATCCCCTGGGCTGCAGCCTCTCTAGTGAGAACCGCAATGGACAGCGCCTCCTCTGGAATATCCCCTGGACTTTCCCAGACATGGTCCTGTGGTGCAGGATCAACCAGTCGGAGATGGGGAGAGTTCCGACCCACAACTCTCGCAGCTTCAAGCGACCGTTGGAACATTTCGCCTTTGGGCTTTACATTTCCGGACAGACATGGCAATCCCAGCGCCAAATTGAACGATAGATCCGGGAACTCATCGACCAGCGTGCGCAGATTTCCTATCGCGGGGCGCCAACCATTGCCCGTTCCTGTCTCACAATCTCCGAGAAAGGTCTGTCTCAACTCAATGTGCTTTGAGCCGCGGTCTCTGGCTTCGCGCACGAGTTGAGAAAGATTGCCACCATCGATCTGGACTCCAAAGGAATTGGTTATCGCTCCGATTCTCATCTTTTTGCTCCTGAAGTTTTACCACCTGAGATAAAAGGCGGAATGGTCTGAGCGCTACATTCGGCGATTTCGACGATTGTAAGGACACCTCGTCAAACAGTCAAAACGGAACCGGGCGGGACAGTTAATTACATTGGATGATTGCTTAATTCTAAGTGAACAGGCCATTCAACTATTTGCAGCAACACTACCAATGTTAGCAATGACTCATGTAAGGTTGATTAACTACCAGCCCCGTCGAGCTCCTCGATGAGAGCTTCAGAAGGCCCACGATCCAGTTGAATACGTTGGGCAGTGTCCTCTACCTTTCGCATGACCCGCAGGACATTGCGCCCCAGGATATTCAGGATGTCTTCATCGCTGTATTCCCTGCTGATGAGTTCTGCGGTAAGGGCAGGGTACTTAGACACATCTTCCAGGCCGATGGGTCCTCTATCAATGCCGTCAAAGTCGGAGCCGATCCCAATATGTTCTACTCCTGCTACGTCACGTATGTGGTCTATGTGATCCACCACCTGACTTAATGTGGCGTCTGGAGTGGGATTGGAATCGTCCCATTTTCGGAGCTCCCGGCCTGCTTGGTCTTCATTCATTTCGGTAACGCTCTCCAAACCTTTTCTCTCGGAGTCCCTGTATTGGTAATAGTCCATCACCTCTTGGGAAACAAACGAGGGAACGAAGGAAACCATTACCATCCCTCCGTTCCCCGCTATTCTTTCCAGAACGTCGTCCGGAACGTTTCTGGGATGGTCGGCCACTGCTCTTGCCGAGGAGTGACTGAATATCACGGGGGCTTTGACCGTGTCGAGGGCGTCCCGCATAGTGTCGGGGGACACGTGGGAAAGGTCGACTAGCATCCCTAGCCGGTTCATCTCCCTCACAACTTCGCGTCCGAATTCTGATAAGCCGTATGACATAGGTTCGTCGGTACACGAATCTGCCCAAGGCACATTTTGGCTGTGGGTAAGAGTCATATATCGGGCACCGAGACGATGAAACATTCTCAAAGTTGCAAGGGAGTTATTTATGGAGTGTCCCCCTTCCATCCCGATCATAGACGCTATCTTACCCTGGCGAAACGCCGTTTCGACCTGGTCTGCGTCAAGGGCGAGTTGGAAGGTTTCTGGGTGCCGCCGCATCAAATTGTAAACCAGATCGATTTGCTCCATGGTTGCAGAGACGTGTTGGGAAGAATCAAGCGAAGTCGGAACGAAAACGGACCAAAACTGACCCCCTACCCCACCCTGCCGGAGCCGGGGTATGTCCGTGTGAAGTTCAGGTTGATGTCCGGAGATGTCCATGGCTGAGATAGCCCGGTTAGTCATCCTGCGGTAACGCCACGGAAGATCATTATGTCCGTCGATTAATGGGACCTGACCGTGTAGTTCCATCGCTCTCTTCGATAGTTCCTTATCGTTCTCTAAACCGTTGGTCACGATTACCTCCCCTGTTGAAACCTAAAATTTGAGAGCGGCTGCGGGTGGGGTATGTTAGCAGTAAGAGACGTTTTGGAAAAAATCTGGAGGACCGATACTGCCTGACGGTTATGAACTAACGGTGGTGTCTAGGCTTGTCATGGAAGCCAAAATAGGTAAAATGCAAAATTTAGAAGATGTTGTCTTGACATGCTTAGTGACGAAATCATGGTTCTGATTTCTAAGGGGATTAACGAATTACCGCAGCCCCGATTGAAAGGCCGGAAGAAGCGTTATAAACAGGACAGCAAAACCGATCGACAACGAGTCAACTCTAGCTATATCACCAATCCTCACTCTGACATATCCAATATATATGTAAAGTTTTGTTGCCTTCGAGATAGCATTCTGTTTATAAGGGTCCTGTAACCAAATAGAGGAAAGTGATATGACTTCCATTCGAGAAAATTACGGCAACGGAACACTATCTGATCAAATCAGATCAAACGTGTGTACCGACATCAACGGTCTTGATATACATTATCTGGAAGCCGGGTTTGAAAACAAAAACAACCCTCTCATAGTTTTGTTGCATGGTTTTCCGGAATTATCTTATAGCTGGAGGAAAATAATTTTTCCTTTATCGGAGTTTGGCTACCACGTTGTAGCACCAGATCAGAGGGGATTTGGTGCCACCGAAGGTTGGGACAATTCATACGTGACCGATCTTTCTTCCTACCACCAGGTCAATCTTGTAAGAGATATATTGGGATTTGTTTCGGCTCTAGGATATAAAAAGGTAAAAAGTGTTATAGGCCACGATTCGGGGGCTGGGGTCGCTGGCTGGTCTTCCCTTATAAGGCCTGATATATACGATTCTGTCGTTATGATGAGCGCCCCTTTTACCGGAGCGCCTACGATACCCTTCAATACTTCGGATGATGGCGGAAGAAACAAAGTGACGTTAGATACTATTGGTGACGATTTAGCTGCTCTTAAAAGACCAAGAAAACATTACCAACACTATTACAGAACCCGCGATGCTAATTCTGACATTATGAATTCAAAGGCTGGTTTGGCATCTTTTATACGAGCATATTACCATCACAAAAGCGCTGACTGGCAACGCAATGCTCCCCATCCCCTTTCTGCGTGGACGGCAGAAGAATTGGCTCAGATGCCGACCTATTACATCATGGATTTAGATGACACCATGCCTGAGGCTGTGTCCAAGCACATGCCCACTTCTCAAGAAACAAAAAATTGTACATGGTTGACTGAAGATGAGTTGGCAGTTTATGTGTCAGAGTACGGAAGGACGGGATTTCAGGGAGGTCTGAACTGGTATAGGTCAGGAGGAAGCGCAGGGAATCGCCAGAAACTAGAATTATTTACCGGCATGAAAATAGAGATTCCGGCCATGTTTATCGCAGGCGAACAAGATTGGGGAATATATCAGAGACCTGGCGCTATCAATCGTATGGAGGATGAAGTGTGTACTAGAATGGGCGAGATTCAATTAGTTAAAAATGCGGGCCATTGGGTCCAGCAAGAGCAACCTGAGAACGTTCTCCAGCATTTGTCGGACTTCCTATTTGCACTAGATTAATTAGCCACCCCAAGATTTATCGTTGCGGGGATAGGCAAACGCCGCGACGATGTCGGCTTCCACACTCTCAAGAGCTAGCTATCCAATAGTTACTTATGCCAGTCGTACTTTCTCCTCTGCGGATGCCGCAGCGTCGAAGGCCGAGGGTTGCAACGCCACTGAAGCCGCTCAAGACGTTGTGAACGTGGGGAAGGTTGTCTTCATAACGACTCCTGAGGACGCCACTTGCTCGACAGCCCTGGCGATTCAATGGTGCCGCGGTCAAGCTGTAGCCCATTGCAGTGGGGCTGCCAGCTTCGATATATTTTATGGTTGGACGGAGAAGGCAGTCACATCAGGAACGTTTCATCCACTTCAGGCTTTCTCATCCATGGAAACATGAGTTGAAAGCATATGCGGAATTACACTCAGTATAGAAGGAGGTTCGGATATAAGCACTTATTGCGAGCTGGCTTTGGCTGGATTACGCTTTGATGAGGAGAAAGGAACTTTGGATGAAGCCCCGCGCTTAGTAATAAGTCATATATTGGCAGAAGTATGAGGGAAGGGATATAGATTGAAAATGCGAACCAGTACCAATGATTTGCAAAAAATGCGGGATAAGTCTAGGAGAATCCCAATGATTACCGCCTATGATTACACCTCTGCGGTTATTGTGGAACGTGCAGGCATCCCAATCATTCTGGTCGGGGATAGTTTGGGGCAGGTCGTTTTGGGTCACGACTCAACTATACCGGTGACAATGGATGACATGATCCGACATATCCAAATGGTGGTGAGAGGTACTGATAAAGCCCATATCGTGGGTGACATGCCATTCATGAGCTACCAAACTTCTTCTGAAGAAGCTTTAAAAAATGCAGGCCGGTTGCTCAAAGAAGGTGGTTGCCAATCTGTGAAGCTTGAGGGCGGAAACGAAGTAGAGGGCATTGTTAGATTAATGGTGAAGACAGGTATTCCGGTAATGGGTCACCTTGGATTTACTCCACAATCAGTAAATCAGTTAGGCGGGTATCGCGTCCAGGGTCGGACAACATCACAGGGGCAAATTCTGATTGAGGACGCCCTTGCCCTTCAGGATGCTGGAGCATATGCAATCGTATTAGAACTGATTCCAGCCGACCTTGCTGACAAAATCACTAAGGAGCTAACTGTCCCAACCATAGGGATCGGCGCGGGACTTCATTGCAGTGGTCAGGTCCAGGTTTTTCACGATATTTTAGGATTGTTTCCTGACTTTACACCAAAACATTCTAAAAGATATGTCGAACTTGGAAAGGAGATCGAAAATGCAGTTAACCGATATATATCCGACGTTATTTCAGGTAGCTTTCATTCTGAAACCGAGAGCTTCTAGCCAGCCATGATTCAAATGAGTTAGCTAACTGAAAAAAGAAAATAATCCACACAATCTCTGAGTTCAGGAAAACGGGCGAAAACGTTTTGAGGCCAATGGGCGTGGTGCCAACCATGGGGTTTCTGCATGAGGGTCATCAGGCATTGATCCGTCTGTCAAAGGAAGAGAATAAAACGTCTACTGTCTCAATATTTGTAAACCCTACTCAATTCGGCCCAGAAGAGGATTTCGGGGATTATCCTCGAGATATGGAGGCGGATCTAAAATTGTTGGAATCTG
>CAZZBP010000066.1:0-10585 GCA_964652755.1 uncultured Dehalococcoidia bacterium | reverse complement strand
CTAATAACTTAACTTTCTTTCCGGTAAGCAGCTTTTTTTAGACTATTTGTTTGTCACCAAGCTACCTAAAAGTGGTAGAACCTGGTCATACATGGCCTCCAATCTTGGGTTCCAATTTTTATGACTAGTTATACATTTACTAACGTAATGGCATTACATCAACTACCAAGAGGCTGTAGCCTAGCCGCGGGATTGTTTTTGGCGATAGAAAAACGGCTTTTCTAGAGAGTCAAATGATTGAACTGTTCTTTCTGATAGGAGGGATTCCTAAAGGGCATAGTCGTTTCGGATCAATTACTTAATAAGTTGCTATTTTTCAGATCAATGTTTAGCATGTAGTCGCGATGTGTAGACTGAACTGGCACGAAAAAAATGGTTGTTGTCGTCCCGTTGTTGAGGGAACGGGGCCTTGATTTGTATGTAAGATCAATTGATGTACAAAGACAGACCCCGATATTATCGGGGTTTTTTTATTTAGGGAGAGTTTTATGGATTTAAGAATAGGCGATGAAGCTCCAAATTTCATAGCCGACACTACGGAAGGAAGAATTGATTTCCATGAGTGGTTGGGTGAAGATTGGGGAGTATTCATGTCTCACCCCGCAGATTTTACGCCAGTATGCACCACCGAAATTGGGAGGGTGTCCAACCTGAAGGAAGAGTTTCGTAAAAGAAATGCCAAACCGATCGTCTTGAGCGTGGGAACTAAACCTGGCATGGCACCCATGGATTCGCACAGAGAGTGGATAAAGGATGTTAACGAAACTCAAGGTGCAAACGTAGACTTCCCCCTAGTTGAGGACCCGAATAAAGAAATAGCTGACACCTATGGCATGATACATCCGAACGCAAACGATACGTTGACGGTTAGATCTGTGTTTGTCATAGGACCGGACAAGAATATAAAGCTAATAATATCCTATCCAGCCTCCACTGGTAGAAATTTTGTGGAAATTTTGAGAGTAATTGATTCTCTTCAATTGACCGCTAAATATCAAGTTGCGACTCCTGTTGACTGGCAACATGGGCAAGACTGTATCGTGGTGCCCGCTGTGCCCTCAGAAGATATTCCTGACAAATTTCCTAAAGGGCACAAGATTATTAAGGAATATCTAAGGACTACACCGCAACCAAATATTTGAGATGGGACTCCGTGGCAGGTCCAAATCGAACGCTGCTGAAGTTCAACCGGATTAGAACAATAGTTGTGTCTAGGTGCCAGCCTGTGGAAGGAAGCTTTCTGTGTTAGTAGTTTTGTGAAAAATTTCATGTTGCCTAGTATCAAAGGGAGTCACATTAGGCTTTTGTCCTTGGGATGAGCTTTGATTATATAGGTGAGTGACAAATCTAATTTGGTACTGTGCCACTATGACGAGAAAAAACTGCAATGAATGTAGCTTAACCTCCCCAGAATCGGATTTGTCCCACAAACCGCACAGGTTTTTCCAATTGTTGGATGATGCTTGGTGGTGTCGACGCCATGGCCTGCAACATCTGGATAAATTGGAAAGCGGGTTGATATATTCTCCAAACCGTGCCACTTCAATTACAGAGCAACTGCTTCTTGACGAGATAAGAGTACTGAAGATGAAGTTGAAATAGGCTGAAGAGTAACCGGGGCGTCTTGGTACTCACCGGAGATGGTGAGGACATGGATAGGTACTTTTTCACAGTACCTTCATTATTTCTTTGAGTCGATGTTGCTCACAGTCGGTATAATTTCCACACTTACTGTGATTCCCTGACGGTGCAGACGAAGCTACTTGATTCCTAATTATTGGTTAAAAAATTCCCTTTTGTTCGAACAAAGCAAAACGGATTCTTGGACGCTTCGTTATTAGCTGAGTCAATTGTATAAACTAGAGACAGATTCCTAATAATTTAGTCGATGCTTATACGATCTAGAAGAGTTAGTTAAAGGAGTAACCATGCCGGCATACGTAATTGCTGACGTAGACGCGACAGATCCTACCAAATTTCAAGAGTACGGTGATCAAGTGCCGTCCACTGTTGAAAAATACGGCGGCAAATACCTCGTACGTGGCGGAGATATAGAGAGGGCTGAAGGTAGCTGGGAACCTAAAAGAATGATTGTATTAAGATTTGAGAATATGGAACAGCTAAAAAGGTGGTATCACTCACAGGAATATAGTGGTCTTATGCAGTTACGCCATCAATCGGCGAACTCAAATGTCCTGTTTGTTGAGGGAGTTTAAAGAGAGAATAGCTCCAGAAATACCAAGATGATCCATTTGACGGAATCACAAATATTATTTTCGTTGAGGATTGGGCAACACTTAAGAAAGCGATACTTAGAATAGCTTTGTTGTGATCATGTAGATAGTTATGGCAGCGATTCCAAATGCGACTCCCATAGCGAATCCTTTCATAGCTCATTAGGATACACCAACGTATTCTTAGAATACGACTTGGAGAGCGCAGTATAGGGCTCTGTGGCTAACACATAGAAGGGTACGAGGTTAACTTTATGCCAGTTAGGCGCCAATCACCTTACGTCTGGGTTACCTGGATATCCAAAATCCTAGCGGGGGAAGATTCATGTGAATGGGCTTCATGGTTTAGAGCAAACCATGAGAATAGCAGTTATAAGAAAATACCTTCAGATTTCGATTCGGCGACCTGGCAGATTAAACATACAGAGTTACTTCGACAAACTCGGCAGGAGTACGAATCTAAAGGCTATAAGGTTTTTACCCAGAATCAGAACATGATCAGATTGCAAGGTAGAACTTCTATGCTGAGTGGTATCCCGGACCTCGTTGCCGTCGGGGATGAGACAGGCGTCGTAATTGATGTAAAAACTGGTCAACCTTTGACATCTCACGTAATACAGGTACTCATATATATGTATGCGCTCTCTCATACTGGGAGAGAATTCAAAGGACTTAAATTAGAAGGGAGAGTCGTTTATCCTGACCATGAAATAACTGTGCCTTCGGATTCAGCTGACAAGCAGTTTATTTCCAGTTTAGGAAACCTTATGCTGAGGTTAGCAGATGATAAACCGGCTATCAGAGTTCCAAGTGACCGAGAATGCGGATTCTGCCATATCACTGTAGAAGACTGCCCAGTTCGTGTGGACAGTCCAGAGTCTTCCTCAGATTCTATTATTATAGATGACTTTTGAGATTCGTAAATCTTGCTGAATTCATTGCGATGAAAATAGGCCAAGGTGAGTGGGCTTAAGAGCTTAGAGTAGTTGTGTCTGGAGCGGCTGCTCGTCGTAAGCACTTCTGACATATTCTGGAAGATCAACCAAACTCTTTTTTACTAGCGACAGTTGTGCCAGCCTGACATGCAGCGGCAAGAACTTGTGCCGGATGAGCGTTGGTCAAAATACCAACTGTAAGCAGTGCGGTGAACGCGTCTCCAGATCCTGTGGGTCGACATCTTCAACCGGTTTCGGCTTGAACGGCGGAGGAATGTTTTCCCCAGCGGCAACCTTATGGATTGTAAAAGTTCCATCAGATTGCACATCTACTAAACCAGTAGAAGAGCCATTGCGTGTCACGATTGGTTCAATGCCGCTACTGAAAATTTTGTTCAATGCTAAAGTTCCATTGTCAGCAGTGTAGGCAGAGATGACAAGTGAAACGTTCGCTTCCATTTGACTCATATACCAGGCGAAGTTCAAAGGGGCTCCGCCCAGGTAATATTTTTCGCAAATACGGTCGAAAAGAATTTCCCCAAATGAAACCAATTTCACACCTTTTAAAGAATATGCCTCAGTATCGTTAATCATTGACTCACGTTTGCTGACCAAATTTTTCAATGATATTAGCATTAGAGTGTCAAACTTGGATAAACTGAGAATTCATCGATGTTAAATACATAGAAATGCGATGGAGACTGGGAATGAATCATAACTTCTCGCCTAACAGATATTACTTGTCTATAGGATCTCACAAGCCTGTTTTGAAGGTTAGATCAGGTGATACGATCAATACGACTACTGCTGACGCCGGCGGGCGGGACCTTCATGGAGAAGTTGTTTCCCCGGGAGGGAATCCACAGACTGGTCCATTCTATATACAAGATGCTTATCCAGGAGATGTCTTGGCTGTTACCTTGAATAAAGTGTGGCCTAATCGTGGAGATGGATTCTGTCGACCAGCGATTGCATCTAATGTTCTCGAACCAGGACATGATGCGGGGATTCTTAATAATGAAATTTTTGATTTTGTTCTCGATTTTTCGTCTAGTACAGCGAGAATAAAAGACCCTTCCACTGCCCTTCTGGATCTGGTTGTGCCAATCAGGCCGATGATTGGATGTTTTGGAGTTGCGCCTGATAGAGGCCAGGCCATATCCACAGCGACATCAGGCCCACATGGTGGCAATATGGATTACCGAGGTTTCAAACCAGGTGTAACGGCGTATTTTCCTGTGTTTGTGGAAGGGGCGCTCTTTCACATTGGAGATGGGCATGCTTGGCAATCTGACGGCGAGATTCTAGGGACCGGCATCGAGATTTCAATGGATGTAACTTTTACTGTTAGCGTCATAAAGGGAAAACAGATAGCTTGGCCGAGAGGTCAAAACGTCGAACACATATTCACCGCGGGGAACGTAAGGCCGTTGGATCAGGCTATTCAACATGCTACCTCAGAGATGCTTCGATGGCTTACGGAGGATTACGATCTTTCGCTTCCAGATGCGAATATTATTCTCGGTACATATGTTGAATATGATGTAGGTAACGTATTTGATCCAGCGTACACGATGATATGCAAGTTGCCTAAGTCTGTTCTACCCGAGCCAACTGTCGGAGCTTTGGTTAAAGCAGAGGTGGTTTCATGAGGCTCGAAGGGAAAACGGTGATAATTACAGGACCTGCCACAGGGATTCAAGGATCCATTATGGGATTCGGTGGCGCTTCGGCATGGTAATTTCTGAAAGATGGAGCTCGAGTTGTCATCACGGATATTAATGTTGAATCAGTAGTAAGAACTGCTTTCAGACGTAAGAAGCGGGTTTCGACGCGATTTTCATGGAACATGATGTCACAGCGAGTACTGACTGGGAAAGGGTTCTAAATGCGACCTTTGAACATTTCGGTAGCCCAGATATTCTTGTGAACAGTGCAGGTAATAGTGCGAGCTTTAATGCAGAGAATATTTGGCAACAACAGATGGATGTTCACGCTAACTCCGTTCATTTTGGTTATGCTATTAACCCTTTGACGAATGATTTTGTTTTCGGAACCGGAACAGAGAAACTGGTTACCTGGTAGGATCCCTATGAATAGGATTGCTTCTGCGTTCGTTATAGTTTCCGCTGTTCTTTATCTGGCATCGGGTGAATCATCATTTGTTACAGGTTGTGGTCCCGTGGTGGATGGGGGAGTCACTACCAAGTAAATTGCAAGGTCTCATGTTCCTCTAAACCAAGTGTGAAACCATTGTGTCGCGGATCTATTCCCTGAGATAGATACTCGTCCATCTAAAATAGCATTTTCTAAGTTTGTTCTTGCAGTAATTAGCAAGGAGAAAAGGCTAGGGTCAACAGAGATTACTGCGTCCGCATTAGTCTTACTTCCTTCACTTTTGATGATCTCTAAATTCCCTCCCCAGCTGATAATTTTCAATCCTTCAATGGACCTGAAATCAACGCCTACGGTCACCGGATCCAATATTTCTAGGTTGGGAGTGGTGAACCATCTGTTTATTTGTGGACTTGTCCAGACTTCCTTGAGAAGCACAGCGGCTGTTTGGTCGACTTCGTATGAATTATCCAATGCATTTAGAGAATCCCAGCTGTGCATTGATGTTTCAAGAAGCTTCCATGACAGAATTTCACGATTAGAGACTTTGTTACTTGGGTGATACGCTGGAAGATACCATTGTTCATCAGATAAAGATTTCAATGTATGCAATAGTTCGGACTCTAATCCTGAAAGGGCTCTGACCAATTCCTGACTGTTGTTGAGATCCGTTTCAGAAATTTGTATAGCCCTTGAAGCGATTCCTTCGGCCATATTTCTTGCGTCGGCAGTGCCGGGGTTTGGAGATCCTTCCGGAGGTAAACCATCTCCTCCTATTGACCGCGTTACAGAGTTCAGGAAGAACCCCAATGTGGCTACCATGTGAGACGCTACATCTTTGACGGCCCACATATGACAGCGACTGGGGGCTTCCCAATCCTCCTGAGACAAGCTGTTAAATCTTGCGAGCGTATCAGTTGTTATTCTCTGGATGGAGTCTAATATTTGAGAAGTTTTTGCTTCAGGCACCCTATATATCCAAGTTTATATTTTTAAAGCTTTCTAAGAATGGCTAGCAAGTCATAGTAGTGAATGATCGAGTCCATTCGCTCATTCACTAATTTAACCAAATCTTCACCTCTTTGACTTTCATTCTTAAGATTCGTGCTAGCTATAACGAGGACTTGGAAAGCCGAAAAAAAACCAAGGCGATAATCGCGTTCCAATTCCTGTTTGCTGTAGTTACTGACATTCACGCCGGGAAGTGATCTGAAGTAACTTTCCAAGATTTCGCCCTCCCAGTCACTTTGAGATTCTACGGGAATGCCCCATGCTGTCATATAAGAAATATCCCTAATTCCCTTGGTAATGGCAGCCAACTGCCAATCGATCGCGATTATGTTCGAATGACCCGACCCGCTATTTCTGAAGAAAAAATTATCTGGTCTAAAATCCCCGTGACCTATCGTTATAGGAGGTTGAATGAAATCTGACATAATCGTTGGGATTTTGGCAGAGTATTCTTCAACTAATAATCTGAAATCACGACTGATCAAATCGCCGTATGTTTCCAAAAAAGAAATTCCGCTGCTGACAAAAAGCTTTCTCAGAAAATCGGAATGTGTCCTACGTGGTTTTAACCAATTCAACCCTTTCACATTCCACCAGAGAGCATGAAATTCCGCAATCGACTCTGTGGCTGTAATGGCGTCAGGTAGGCTTAACCCTTCAATGTTGTTGGCCGGATGTTCGCACCCTAGATCTTCCATTATGATACATATGTCACCAGAATCAGGATCAGAATCAGTGAAATAAAACTCTGGGAATATTTCTCCTGATGCCGTTGCAATGTTTTGGTAGACTTCCACTTCGTTGAGGGTATAGCTTTTTACTAATTTTCTTGTCGCAGGGACTCTAGATGCAAATTTCGCCACTATAGTCCTAGGCGGATTTTGGTTGGCTTTACCGGCGTAACTAAGAGACAGGCGCCAAACCTCGCCAGAGAAACCTTTTCCTTGGCTGATCATTTCGTAAGCAATGTCGTTTATGTGGTATCCCTCGAACTTGTCAAATCTTGAAAGCGCATAATTTAGCCATTCTGCAGTAACTGCTTCTACGGACCATGGAGTGAGAGAGATGTTCATTGGGAGGGCCTTTTATTCTGAGCGAATCCGTTTTGCGAGTCCATGTGGAACTGCTTTTTCCATATATTCAAACATCTCATCTGTGAAGAAAGGAAGCCCAGTTGACGAGTTTACTCCACCGTCTACGGAAATAATCTCTCCGTTGATGAAACTTGACGCACCTGACGCAAGGAGTAAAAGTGTTCCTGTTAATTCTTCCGGCTTACCAATTCTTCCCATAGGAGAGTTGGCACTTATATGTTTTCGGAATGAAGAATTTCTGACCCAGGCCCCTGTCATTTCACTTGGAAACCATCCTGGAGCGATAGCGTTAACCCTTATACCACGATCTGCCCAACTTGCTGCCAGGCTTTTAGTGAGAGTTGAAACTGCTCCTTTCGTGGCTTGATAAGCTGCGGGCATTCCACGCATTCCATTCAATCCTGCAACTGACGATAGGTTTATGATTGAGCCCCCTTTTCCATCCGCGAGCATTCTCTGACCAGCTTCCCGACAGCAAAACCAGAGGCCAAGAAGATTGACTTTTACTGTTTGCTCAAACATTTCGTCCGTAATCTTTTCGGGTACAGTACCTGCCTCTGCAATCTGTCCCGCATTGTTCACAACGATGTCCACTCGTTCGAAACTCTCTTCTGCCGAGTCAAACATGTCTCTTACCTGACTTGATTCAGTCACATCGCAGGGAACTGCTATAGTTGAAAAACCCTGTTGGTTCAACTGGCTGCTCAGTTCCTCGAGTTTTTCAATTCTGCGGGCAGATATAACCACGTTTGAGCCTCTTTGAGCTAGGAATTTTGTGAAAGCCATTCCTAATCCTGACGAGGCACCTGTGACTATCGCGGTCTTTCCGGCAATGTCGAACAGAGGGTCAAATTTTGTCATGAAGAATTCCTTTAATTGTTGTCGTGTGTGGATGAGGGAGTATCGGCAGAATTAACAGTTCTAAAAGCATACTAATGTCGTTATAGATAATGGTCAATGAAAGTCAAAATATGACTGGTCAGAGATATAGAAAATGATTTTTGTGACGATGTGAATTTTTGAAGAGGCGTTTATATCCATGTGTTAACCTACCCAGAATCCCATTGGGCGTGCCTGAATTTAATTGAGGAAAGATCATGACACTTACCGAGGTTGGTATTTGGATAGCGGTAGGTTTTGTCAGTGGCTCGGTGCCATGGGCATTGATTTTGACCAGCATTCTTTCAGGTAAAGATGCGCGAGAGATTGGTGACGGTAACCCTGGAGCAACCAACGCGTGGATCATGGCTGGATGGCGTATTGGAATGGCATCTTTGGTTTTTGATGTTGGTAAATCTGCTATTCCTGTCTGGCTGGCTTTAGAATCTCTTGAATATTCAAACAGATTAGTAGACCATCTCCTCATTGCGGCAATAGCTATGTCTCCAGTTATTGGTCACGCCTGGTCCCCATTACTGAGGTTTAATGGAGGCAAATCCTTGGCTTCGAGTTGGGGTTCCTGGATTGCTATTACGGCGGGATTCGCGTTTCCGGTTGCGCTTGTCATTCTGGGGCTGATGCACCTGCTGCAGAAAAACCACGCAAAAACAGTAACAGTCTGTCTGGCTGGATTTATGGAATTATTCGTACCAGTTATTCGGGAGAACCATAATTTTTTGTTTGGAACTGCAAACCTTGCCCTTGTGGCTCTCAAACATAAGAGAGAGTACTCAAAAGGTATCGTTGTGAGAAATTGGATTCGAAAACTCTCTGGAGATTCAGCTTGATAGAGTTACATGAAATTCATCATTACGTAGTAGTTGTGATGGCAGCAATTTCAGTCATGATTGCCTTATCTAACAAAAGGTTTCTGGACAGACTTAAACTCACAGAAGATATTGAGCGTCATGAAAGTGAAATTCTGGAAGGTTTTGTCTCAATACTGGTACCTGCTAGAGATGAGGAAGAGCGAATAGGTCAATGTCTTGAGTCTCTGATGTCGGACCCTTACAAAAATCTAGAAGTTGTGGTTTTGGACGACAATTCTACGGATAAAACTGCTGAAATTGTTCTCAGATATGTATCAAAAGATAATCGAATCCGTCTAATAAAAGGTGACAAACTACCGTCAGGTTGGATTGGGAAACATTGGGCGTCTCACCAGTTATCGGAAGCAGCTGCAGGGGAGTATCTGTTGTTTATTGACGCCGACACTATTCTGTCCCAAGGTACGGTAAAATCGTCCCTTTATGAGGTGCATGCTAGAAACGCAGATCTTTTAACAGTGATCCCGAAAAGGTCTGCGGGATGCACGGCTGAGCGTCTCATGTTCCCTTTTATCGATTGGACTGTATATTGCTGGCTTCCGATTAAAGCAGCTCATAGGTTGAAGAATGCTTATCTCTCAGCCACATTCGGGCAGTTTATGCTTTTCAATAAACAGTCTTATAAAGCTATTGGCGGTCACGAAGCAGTGAAAGATAACATAATTGACGATTTTGAACTGGGAAGGATGACTAAAAGATCTGGTCTAACGTGGGTGCTTATGGACGGAAGCGAGGTGGTAGAGTCACTGCCTTACGGTGGAGACCTCGATGCATTGCGAGGGGTATCTAGAAGCGTATTTCCTGCACTTAACTATCACTTCAGTATTCTAACGGCGTTCTCAGTGGTAATTTTGGCCTTAGGGTTCCTGCCCCTGTTAACTTTAGCAGAGGCTGTTGTCTCTGATCAGAATGAACGGGCATTCATGTTTACATCATTGGCATCAATGTTGTTGATGGGATTTTCATGGTTTTTAGTCTGCCGCAGGTTTAGCCACAATATTCTGATGGTACCTTTGTTTCCTATTTCAATCGTTGTAATGGTTGTTGTTGGGTACTACTCGATGTTTGCAAACGCCTTTAAATTCGCTTCGTGGAAGGATAGAGAAACGGTCGGTAGAAGGTTCAGACTTTAGCGCATTAACATAATTTCTTTTTCTCTAAGTTAGCCATTGCGGATTTGGATCATCCTATTTGGGTAACATGAATCGAGGACGAGAATTTATTTTTGATGAATTTTGTTCTAACTCCACTGCTAAACATTTCATGACCGGGCATATTATGAGGAATAAAGGCATAGCTTCATACTGATTAATAGCCAGCATATTTTAACCAAATGCTGTAACAATTAGTTAACACTAGCATATGATAGTGAGCCAGCAGTCTATGGATGCCAATAGTGTGAGTCAAACTATCGAGATAGCTATGGCGTC
>CAZZBP010000065.1:9146-11143 GCA_964652755.1 uncultured Dehalococcoidia bacterium | reverse complement strand
GCCGGATGATGAAGATTTAGCAGGAGAGGAGCAGGGCCAATACGTATATTTTCTGTCTGTCTAAACCCAGCGGCAATAAACATCTCAGGGCTTACGATAGGTTCCCATTTAAGGGTTTGGTGCTCCCCTACCCAAAATTCATCAAATCCAAGCCTATCAGCCTCCACCAAAAGCTCAAGGTCTTCATCATGACACTCGTATAATGGCTTGCCTGGATCATGAAACGGCATAATGAATATGCCCGACTTTATATTGCTCAAAGTATTACCTCAAATCAAACCTTTTACCATCATTCCCCGTGTGTTCCTGTCACCCATCCACCGTAAATAGGATATTGGCTGCATATAATTTCTATGTATGATGGCTGTCCTTGCTCATTCGCTGAAAATGCTCTTTCAAGTGCAGGGATTATGTCATTGGGGTCAGATACCCTCTCGCTATGAAGTCCCAGTTGTTCAATTGCCTTGGACATATCCACGGTTTCATAGTTCAAAACTTTATGGGTATAGGGATCGTGCCCCTCACCCCAGAAGCCTGGTCCATAGCCAGAGAACCCTCCATTACTGATGTGTACGACCGTGATACCAATTTTTTCTCGAACAGGCACCTCGAGATTTCCCAGCATATATCCAAGTCCCGCCTCACCTGTAACAGCAATTGATCGTCTTTTTGGAAAGGCTATTTTTGCAGCCATAGCGACGGGTAAACTGAACCCCAATGAAGATACGTTGCCCCAACCCAAGAACCCTCTTGGAATAACCGTTTCATAGACAGTGCTCAGTTGATCTCTCGTGTTACCTGATTCATGTGTAACGAAAGAGTTGTTTGGGTCTAGAGCTTTCATCATATCCGAATAAACCCTGTAAGGATTTACGGGCATGTCGCTTGAATTCATCGCCTCCTGATAAATGTTTTTGTCTTCGTTCCTCTTCTGCTCAATTTTATCCACTTGGTCTTGATTGGATATACCTTGACCCGATGTTTTTGAGCGTAACTCATTCGTCAATGCACGGAGAGTGATCTCGGCGTCTCCCAAAACAGCATGTGTCGTGGGGTAAATCTTATTGATATGCAGCTCGTTAAGCCCGCATATGATTATCTTTTTTGAGGAAGGATTTGGAACAGCATGCGAAAATCGTCCTGGAGATAGACTCGACCCCACTGACAGAATCAGGTCACTCTTCTCAAGAAAATATGCTGTGTGCTTTCCCCGAACTCCAGCAGATAAAGGATGGTTTTCTGGAAACACTCCTTTTGCCTTCAATGTGGTAATGACGGGCATATCTGACAGCTCGGCAAATTCTTTCAAAGCATCTTCAGCGCCAGCGTATACCGCTCCCTCTCCCACGTAGAGAATCGGATCAGATGATCCCATCAAAAGATCTATTGCTTCGGTAACGTCAGCAGGATCGGGACCATATTTCCAGCTCCTTACTGGCAAATAAGGATCCAGATCCTCGTCAAACAAAGCTGATGCGTCCGGAACAGCGATAACCACGGGTCCCGGGGGACCATTTCTCAGCATAGTAAACGCTCTTCTCATGAACTCATTAGTCCTGCCGGGAGAGTCAATATACCCATACCATTTTGTTACTGATTTAAGACTGGAAGTAACATCAAACTGGCTGTTCTCAGTATTTCCTATGGGTACACCATCGGTAATACACAGAACAGGTGAGTTATCTTCATAAGCCTGAGCGAGTCCAGCATATGCAACTTGAATCCCGGCAGCATTCACACCGCCTTGTACAGTACAAACACCAATTTCATTTCCGGCCGTTACACGTGAGTACCCATCCGCTAAAGCCACAGCGTACCGATCATCCCGCATCATAATCATCGGAATATTCTCTTCCCCGAGAGAGTTGTTTACTCGGCAAACAGGGAATGTAGAAACCCACTCGATGCCTTCCTTTTTGAGAATCCGTGCAATCCCGGTTGCTACACTAATCATAGTTCAATTTCCTTTCTTTCTTTACTCTCTTATCCAAGCACCA
>CAZZBP010000065.1:0-9046 GCA_964652755.1 uncultured Dehalococcoidia bacterium | reverse complement strand
CCAGTAAATCTAACTCATTATCATTCCGCCATCTACATTAAATGCCTGTCCAGTGATATTTCTTGAACCAGGACCCGCTAGAAAAACAGCCAGGGCAGCTACATCATCGGCCTTGTTAGCCCGGCCAAGAGGAATTTCGTCAATCATAGCTTCCTCTAGGTTAGTTCTACTGAGACCAGTATCATCGGACCTTAGGGAAAGTATCCCAGCCAGCATATCTGTCTGAACTATGCCCGGACAGACCGCATTCACATTGATGTCGTATTCCGACAAAACACTCGCAGCAATGTATGTCATCGCGATTACGGATCCCTTGCTTGCAGCGTAGGCCGCATTAGAAGTTCTTCTATATCCTTTACCGGCAATCGAAGCTGTATTTACTATTCGCCCTCCCCTGCCTTGATCGATCATGAATCTAGAAACTTTCTGCATGCAAAAAAATGCGCCTTTTGCATTAACTCGATGAATCTGGTCCCAGTGTTGTTCCTCTATATCGAGAAAGCCAATGTGCCGTGTTAGGCCAGCATTGTTGAAGAGTATGTCTATTCCACCAAATTTATCGACAGAATGTGCCACAAGTTGATCTATCGCCGATAAGTCACCCATGTCTAATTCAATAACCAGCGCTCCCCGCCCTAGAGAGTCAACTTCTAACGCAGTTTTGCCAGCTGACTCAACATCTATATCAGCTATAACCACATTGGCTCCCCGTTCCGCGAACTGAAGCGCCGCAGATTTCCCTATGCCTTTTCCCGCTCCGGTCACAATTACAGTTTTCCCTTCAAAATCCATATTAATTCCCCAAGTTTTAGTCTGAAAAAAGAACTTATCAATTTCCAGGGAGTGTACCGCACAAGGACAAGTGATGTTGAGCTTAAACCGTCAAAGACATGGCAAGTCCTAATCAGTTGCAAATTGGATTGGTGAAAATGCTACGTCTGCCCGGGAAATCAAGCTAGTCTGGTCAGTTTAACAACAGGAGGAGATATGCCCGACCGATTTGGATCTGGAAAGTCCCAATACGAACTAGTAAAAGGATGGGAGGATAGTTGGCCGGTTGAAGGAGTCGCTTCTGACGTGGCAACAGACTGGAATGGACAAGTTTATATAGCCAGTGGGCTGAAGAACATTTCAGCACACCTCACGGTCTGTGGATAAACTCCGGTGATGACATATCCCACGCCGACTCAGGTAATCATACTGTCACTAAATTCAGTACCTCAGGCGAATTAATCATGACACTAGGAACCAAAATTGGGTCCCCCAACGAGAGCCGTACAGTCCACCTCAGGGGAGATATTTGTGTCGGACGGTTACTGGCAGAATAGAGTACATCGGTTTACGCCAGCTGGGCAACACATGTTATCTTGGGGAAAGGAGGAACCCGTATTTAACAGAGATGCATGGGTTTATACAAAAAGGACGTCGATGACTTAGCCACTGGCACTCCTAGGATCGGTTCCGGAGAGTTCAAGCTGCCTCATGATGTGACCGTAAGTAGAAATAATCGTGTCTTTATCATGGATAGAGAAAACAACGGGTGCCAGGTTTTTGATACGGACGGTTCCTACTTGGAAAAGTAGCCAGACATACTAGGACCCAATGATGCCATAGTTGACCAAAACGACATTATGTTTATAGCAGAAGGGGTGGGGTCAGTTCTAATCACTACATTGAATGGCGACGTTGTCGACCGGTGTGGCAAGCGGGGGCAAAATGAGGGCGAGTTCAGAGGACTTTCCCATAGAATCTGGCTGGACAACTAGGGATACTTCTACGTAGCAGAGGTCAGAGAAATCCACGCAATACAAAAGTTCGCTCGCATTTAAGCATAGTCCTAATTTGCCTCTACTTTGGTACTAACGGTAACGTTACATGAGAGGGGTATTCCCGTGAATGGTAAATTGTTTGAAGTGCCGATTCAAAATACTCCTCTTTCCCAATTTCGCCACCTGTGTTCAGGTTCCTATCAAATCGAGGAAAATTACTACTAGATATCTCCAATCTTATGCAGTGACCTTTTAGGAACACATTGCTTGTCGACCATAAATCTATCGTGTATTCGACTACGTTGCCCGGATCAACAAAAGAAGGAGAAGTTCTAGAATACCGATACCTAGATCTGATGATACCATCAGTCAAGTTACGGGCATAACCATTTTCATTTACATCCACGAGTTTAGCCGTAAAATCCGTATCTCTAGCTGTAGTGGATGCAAACAGGGTAACCGTAACAGGACCAGTTACCTCCATATCCTCATCGAGGGCCGGAGAAGAGTAGACAAGGACATCAGATCTTTCTTCGATAAACCGTTGGTCATATACGCCTGATCTCGTAAAGTCATCGTCACAGCATAATCCGCCACCCGCGGTCGGTACAGGAAACTGTGGGTTGTACAAAAAAGAATCTGAAGGTTCGTCATCTGGAGAGTTCTGACTAAGCGATCCGTCACCTGATAGGGTGTTAGCGCCTCCCTTGCTATGAAGAAAAACCCGAGTGTCTACGGATCGTCTCAAGGGCCACTCATCTTCATCTCTCCACTCATTGATACCCATCACAAAGATGCGGACAGGTTTCTCACAAGCCTCTTTCCCAACTTCACCTTTCAGCCATTTATCGTAGTAGGCAAGTGTCCTTCCTTTTAGATCTGCACTGTCCCTGGAGGAAAGTGTCCCAAAACCGTAGCTACCTGCCAGGACTCCTGTGTTGCCGTGAACCCAGGGACCAATGAGAAGATGTTGCCCGTTTCTGGAGTCTCTACTACCTCCCTGCTTTGTCATTCCTGTGAAATTGCGGATCGTCCCGCCTAGAAAAACATCGTACCATCCGCCGATGTTAAAAGAAGGTATTTTTATCTCAGAGTGGGAATCTTCTATACAGATAGCCTTCCAGTAATCATCGTACTCAGGATGGTCCATCCAGTCGTAGTAATATGGAGCAAGTCCTCCTTTTAAAGCTTCCATATCCGACATAGGTAGCCGGTTAAATGCGCTTGTGAGTGAGTCCTTCACAGATGTCAAGTCACTTTTACCACCTTCCGTCAAATTCAATCTCTCTGAAAGGTTTCTCCAGTTAGCCTCTGTTAGCGCACCGACTGACCACGAGAGATTAAAGCCTAGCTCGAATGCGCCCCCCTGCCACGCCCAACCTTCATGATAATCCGAGGCTGTAACTGTTGGCGCAATTGCAGTGAGCGAAGGAGCCTGAGATCTGGCAGCAAGCCACTGGGTAGCGCCAACATACGACGCTCCATACATCCCAACTTTCCCTGATGACCACGGCTGTGAAGCAGCCCATTCAATCGAATCGTATCCGTCATCAATTTCATTTACAAACGTGTAGAACTCACCCAATGAAGCATGTCTGCCCCTAACATCCTGGATGACTACCGCGTAACCCTCACTGGCTGCTGAGGCTGCATCGACTGCATTGGTACGACTAGCTCCCGAAGATTTATCATAGGGAGTCCGTGTAAGAAGAACAGGATGAGACCCAGAATCTGCAGGTCGATATACATCCGCATAAGTTTTCGTACCGTCTCTTAAATTAATCTCTATATCTTGATCGAATCTGACAGTAGCTTTGGGCTTCATGTGCACCTCCCATTTCCGCCTGGCTTTTACTTCATACGGAACCCTTTTTACACTAATCTTAGTATCTAGGATCTCTCCATCCAAAAGACAAGTTGGCATAGCGTCCAATTGTTGCGCCTGGAGGTGTAGCAACTGGACCATCTACAGCAAGCGAGGCAATTGAGCGTCTATCTCCGGGATGAGGGTCGGCATTCACTACAAAAATATCGGTATCCGTAATCTTCATAAAATTAACTCGCGAAACATCAATCTCTGGAAAGGGTATTCACTTGACCTACCAAATATACGAATTAAGCGCGTATATTTATTCAGTTATTCAGGATCGCTTCCCCTGTGGTCTCCACCAGTCTAAAATCGAGCCACCTAAACCAGAATCTAGGCAAGAGTAAAAGTTCCTGCAGTCAGAATCCATTTATACAACATGTTTGCAACATTATGAATCGTTCATCTATTCCCTCAGTTTCTTAATAGCCGAGTGAACTGAATCAGGGTTCATGGGAAGATCTGTCATTCTAGCTCCCACGGCATCGTAAATGGCATTAGCCACTGCGCCCAAGGGCGCTGATAAATTGGCCTCACCAACACCCCGAACCCCGTAAGGATGACCTGGATTAGGCACCTCGATTATCACCGGATCTATCATTGGCAGATCTAAACTCGTTGGCATTCTGTAATCGAGCAAGCTCGTATTCTGTATGGCCCCGTCAGTCCCCATAAAAAATTCTTCGTTTAAGGCCCATCCAATCCCCTGAACGGTTCCGCCCTGGATCTGACCTTCTACATAATCGGGATGAATAGCTGTTCCTGCATCTTGAAATGCAGTTACTTTCAAGATGTCAATTTTCCCTGTATCAGTGTCAACTTCGACATCAATTATGTTTGCAGAATAGGAACCCCCTGACCCTCCAGGATTCATATTCGCTCTACCTACAACGGGCCCACCAGTCTCAGGCATACGTCCAGCCAGTTCCTTGAAGCCAATTCTTAATTCCGGGTCAGATTTGTGAAACATATGACCGTTTTCAAAATCTACTTGCTCTGTTGGACAATCCCACAACATGGCTGCACGTTGGATCATTTGGTTTTTTACATCCATCGCCGCGGTATAGGCAGCCCAGCCGCTTTTGAAGGCTACACCGCTCCCCCCAGTCACTGAAGTGTATCCAATTGTGTCAGTATCCCCAATATGGGGATGCACCTCAGAGACGGGAATACCGATAACTTCCGCAAACTGCTGAGCAATTACTGTTCTGCTACCGCCTATATCCACTGATCCCTCGAGCAAGCTAACTTCCCCATCGGGCAAAACATTAGCCACCGCACACGCCATCCCTGTGTTATTACGGCAAAAACCCATGCTGATTCCCCGACCTCTTAGTTTCCCCGAAGGAGCATCTCCTAGTGGTGAGTTGTAATGAGGATGTTCCTTGACAGCCGACATCGTCTCTTCGGCACCAATACGTAAATTCATGACTCCATCCGCCCTTCTTTGCCCCTCGTGAGCCGCGTTGATCAATCTTAAATCCACCGGGTCGAGGTCAAGATCACGCGCTATTTCGTCCAACACCGACTCAACCGCAAAGGCCACTATAGGTGCCCCCGGCGCCCTATATGCCTGTGTTTTCGGTTTATTGTCGACAACATCGAAACCATCGATCCTAACATTGTCGATCGCATAAGGGGCGAAGACGGCCGCTGCTGCGCCAGACAATGGAGCTCCAGGATAGGCTCCTGATTCGAATATAAAGTTAACATGGGCTGCCACAATTTTTCCTTCGTTACTAGTCCCTATTTTTACTTTGACATGACTGCCCGAAGTGGGCCCAGTAGCCTCTATTACCTCTGCCCTGTCCATATACATCTTCACAGGGAGACCACTTTTTCGCGACAAAACCGCAGCCAAAGGTTCAAGATATGGGGGTAGCTTACCCCCGAATCCTCCACCTATCTCCATGGGAACAACTTTCACATCAGAGACCGGAATGCCAAGAATTTTTGCTGTACTATCCCTCACCGCAAAATGGCCCTGGCTGCTGCACCATATTGTCAATCTACCCCCAGGAGCCCAATAGGCCGTCGCATTCTGAGGTTCAATGTATCCTTGGTGAACCGATTTGGTATTGAACTCTCTTTCAACTACGTGATCCGCAATATCAAATCCGTTTGCTGCATCACCTTGTACATACACCTCATGTACTGCGACATTTGCACCCATACCATCAGTACCTTCCGGCTTATCCTCTTTAACCCAGTGATCGTGCAAGACAGGAGCATCAGGTTTTACAGCCTCTTGAGGCAGGAAAACAGCAGGAAGAATCTCGTAGTCAACTTCAATCAAATCCAGTAACTCTTCAGCGATATGGAAAGACGAGGCCGCGACGGCAGCCACAGGATGTCCTTTATAAAGAACCTTGTCCCTTGCAAGAATATTATCAACAACAGGGGCTCCCTGGACAAAGGCGCGCGGAGGTAGCGGCCCTTCCGCAAGATCGCGAAAGGTCACAACCGCTTTAGCTTCAGGGTGATTTAGTACCTCTGACAAGTCAATCGACTTTATCTTTGCATGGGGGTGAGGGCTTCTGAGAACTTTCCCGTAGAGTTGTCCTGCCATAGAAAAGTCAGCTCCATAAAGCGCATGTCCTGTAACCTTATCTACGCCGTCATGTCTAACCGGCCTGGTACCAACAACCCTATAATTTACCTTCGTCGAGTCGCTACTGGAACTCATGTGCCTCCTCCTTCATGGACCACAATAAGAAAATCACTCAGGATTAGTAGGTAAAACAACCCACCAATCAAATATTTATTCTCCTAAATTGACAACGATATTATCCGGGGATCTGGTTAGAATCGCCTCTGCTGGTTCATCGGTGACATTTCCTTCTATGTGTGGTGTGTTAGCAGGCACAAACAGGTAATCACCAGGACCTGCGTCCACGAATTCTTTAAATTCTTCACCATAATAGACTCTTATATGCCCACTTAGAACATACGCTCCCGTCTCGGCTTCACCGTGATGATGTGGTGGCCCCATCTCATTTGGTACGCAGGTCACGTGCCCCATCCAAAGCCGGCTAGACCCAGCTATCTCACTATCAATTCCGGGGCGACGTTCCATTCCTCTAGTTTGAGGCGTTGTGTTCATGGGTTGCGTGCCGTGAAGAACCTTTACTTTCTGACCGGTAGTCGACGAATTCATGTGACTAATTTCCCCCTTTTCAATGACTTCCAATCCTATTCCATCTACATTATCCGGGCCCGAATTCCAAAATGATCGGGGCTCAATGCTAAAAATAATGGAATAGTACATCACTCTGGATGTTGGTATCCTCAGTTAAACCGTAATTCAAGGAGCCTCCCAAAGATAGCGAACTAACAATAAACTTATATGTAGCGTTCTGTATTTTTTAGTTTCAATAGCATTTTAAGCGAAAAGAGTAATTTGAGTGATACACCATTTTTTTGAAAAAGATCCTAATAACAAAGCTATTTACCACCCAACTGTTAGCGCAAGAGGTCCATGGGATCCGAACTCTCTCCATGGAAGGGTTATATCCGGGTTAATAGCATATGAAGTCGAGACAAACTACTGTGATGCTTCAGAGTTGGAAAAGTTCCAGGTAGCAAGGATAACTGTCGATTTGTTCAGACCGCCCCCGATGTCTCCTCTTTTTACAGGCGGTGACGTGATCAGATCCGGTAGAAGAATAAAAGTAGTTGATGTTCACATAAGCGCAGATTTCCCAGACAGGGGAATAACCGAGATAGCCCGCGGAAGGGTAGTAATGCTCCGAAAAAGTGAGAATCCGCCCGGATCAATCTGGTCACCTCCACTATGGGATTTGAAGCCTCCTAGCGAAGATCATCCACCGCACCGCGATCCTTCATCTGATTCGAAAATCAATCCCCCGATGTGGCAAACTATAGAATCAGGACAAAATACGGAAGGTGAATATCCTAGTTCGGTCGATAGTCTGGAACTTCCGATTCGAAAACTTGCCTGGGTTCGAGAAACACACAACTTTATATCTGGGGAACAGGCAAGTCCCCTTGTTTGCGTGGCCCAGGTGGCAGATGTCGCCAATCCTTTTGCGAATTCAGGAACAAATGGATTGAACTACATTAACGCCGATATTTCCTTATACCTTCAGAGAAATCCTGTCGGTTGTTGGATCGGAACTGAAGCTTTCTACCATGATGCATACGATGGAGTCTCCGTGGGTACCATAGCCCTCTACGATAAATTAGGGCGAATAGGAACATCTACAGTTTGCGGATTAGGTCAAGTCCGTTCTTGAAATGAGGAAATAGCCCATGAAGATCACAGCGGAAATGGTTTTGCACAGAGTAGATAACTACTTAGATGAATGGATAATCTCTGTGAGAAACAGGTATCCGATAGGGTCCAAGTCACCACGTGTTCTTGTACCTCAAGGAGCCGAATTTTCAGGAAGTAAAACAGGATCAGGGACGGGACATACATTAGACCTTTCAGGATTGGATTTAAAAGGAAAAGACTTTCACTTCACCTTATTCAAGAATGCAGACTTGAAAGGAGTTGATTTTACAGATTGTGACCTTAGATTCTCTCAATTTATATCCTGTGACCTAAGACATACTATATTCAATAATTGCGACCTAAGCTGGGCCCAGATTAGCGAATGCAGACTTCAAGATAGTAGTTTTCTCAATGCTGACTGTTACGACATCACTTTTGTTGAGAATGAAACAAAAGTCGGTGTCACAGGAAGAACCTTTATACCTCAAAAACAACATCCTCTCAAAGAGGCTGTGAATTTCTTTAGCCGGCCCGATCCTGGGAAAAAAATAGGGAAAAAAGTGAATCCTTTCCAATTACCTGGAGACAATCGACCTCCCCACACTGCAGCCTATGCCTTCCACCAAGACTACGTACGAGAAAAATACAATCTAGAGGACTTTGTGATCTGGTGAATGCCGTCAACAATAACAATCTTTACCCTTACTAAAATAGGATTATTTCAATGTTATTTCTTGTTATTAGTACCCCAGAATTATCCCGTCCTTCTCTAGTGGTGGAACAGCGTAAGAAATACTGGCCCTGGGCCAATGACAAGTTAGAGAATGGACTGGCCAGATCTTTTTATGCAAGAACCGGTCGAGGGGCTGTTGCGGTTTTCGACGTAGCTTCAATTGACTCTCTTCACCGGCTTCTTAACGAATGGTCTGAAATAATTCCAGCAGAGTTCCAAATCTACCCTCTACTGGATCCCAGTTCGATAATAGACTTCCTCGACCACACAAATTAACATCGGATTCTTTATTTTCCCTCACTAATAGAAGCTGCTCCGTAACTTTCTATATGGACCGGGCTTACCATAAAGTGCTGGGCCGCCGCATACATATCACGGAAACACTGTTGAAGAGGGTTGTTGACATGAAGGGCAGCCCCACCCGCAATTTGAAATGCAGA
>CAZZBP010000064.1:0-11284 GCA_964652755.1 uncultured Dehalococcoidia bacterium | reverse complement strand
AGTTGAAGAACCTACTATCGCAAGTGCGACAGTCGCAATGATCGAGCCAACGTACGATTCAAACAAATCGGCACCCATTCCAGCAACATCCCCAACATTATCTCCAACATTGTCGGCAACCGTGGCGGGGTTCCGTGGATCATCTTCCGGTATTCCTTGTTCAACTTTGCCGACAAGATCAGCACCAACGTCAGCGGCCTTCGTGTAGATCACCCATCAAACCCTATCAAATAAAACTATCGAAGATGCTCCAAATCCGAATCCGGCCACGACGCTAGCATCATTATTAAATGCGACGAACATTAGAGTCACACCTAAAAGGGCCAGGCCTACAACTGAAAGGCCCATTACTGCCCCGCTGTTAAATGCGACCCTGAGAGCTGGGTTTAACCCCTCCATCGCTTGCACGGTGGTTCTAGTATTAGCGCGAACAGCAATGCTCATCCCAATAAAGCCAGCAAGGCCAGATCCAATTGCACCGACTAGATATGCAATTGCAGTGCCTGGGACACCATCATTTGTCTCACCGCCGATTCTATCTAGAATGTCAAAGTCCACGAAAACACCCAAAACTATCGCCATAACGACAACAAAGATGGATAGCAAACGGTACTCCCTGGACAGGAATGCCATCGCTCCCTTTTGAATTGCGTCTCCAATAAATCGGATCCGATCATTACCAGCATCTTTCTTGAGGACAAGAGAAGACAAAATCCCTGCAAATAAAAGTGCAATTATTGATGCACCTACGGCCACGACCTGTATTGTTTCCATTTTTTCTCCTACTTGCAGCTCACCAAAATTGTCAGAATATTTTCGTATCGTCAAAGCAGAAATTCTCTGCTAAGAGATAGTACGGGTCAATACGAAAAATGACAGCTAATTGCGGCAATATTTAATAGTTGCTGTTTGGTCGCATATTCTACGTAGTTAATACGTGTGGCCAAAGCTATCCTTGGCCCCACAGGTCCACTAAATGTCTAGTAGCCTTTTCAGGATCGTCTGCAAACGTGATCGCGCTGACTATGCAGGCTGAATCAACACCTGAGGCCTTAACCTCGTTGATATTCGAAGAATCGATCCCTCCGATGGCAACAACAGGTAGTTCTGTACTTTCTTTAACCTCACTCAAAGTTTGCCGGCCTACGGGCTTCCTATTGGACTTCCCCATAGTGTTTGTTGAGAACACTGCTCCAACCGCGAGGTAGTCTGCTCCTTCGCCCTCTGATTCCTTTGCCTCAAGTAGTCCGTTATTTGATCTCCCAATACACTGGAACGGAGCGAGAATTTCCCTGGCAGAATTTACGTCAAGGTCAGATTGCCCGACGTGTAGAAACGACGATCCCACTAATTTAGCTACGTCGGCTGCGTCATTGATCACAAATGTGACATTTGCAACATCGCAGAGCTGCTTCAAAGCAGCAGCATTTTCAAGAAACTCTGACCGATCACTTTGTTTGTCACGATACTGAATTACAGATACCCCCCCGCTAATCACAGAGCCAGCTATTTGTACGAGATCACGGGAATTTGTTGCCTGAGGATCGATAATAACGTAAATTCCGTTGATACGATTTCTGGATCTGGTTTTCGATTCGTGTGAGATGTAATTTTCTATCTTGGAGGCCGCTTCTAAATCCATCCCCAGCAGTGAAGAAGCTTTTGATATTTTCTCAAATTCAATTGACAGCTTTGATATTTCGCCGTCACTCATATCAGATAATGATCCTTTTTTTTGCGTTATTGATAATAAAGGTTCTACTGCACCTCTACCGACCTTTGATAACTTGGGAAGTACGTCGGCCAAATTGGCAAGCGTATCGTGAGTCACATCAAACACTTATATCTCCTCAAATATCGAGACCATCAGGCATTTTCCCGCTACGCGCACTGTCGATGGTACGACGAATACTGTCAGGCATATTGATGCCGTGAGATGAGAATGTATTTTCCACATTCTTACCAATATTTGAAGTATCCGCAAAATAATCATCTGACGAAGAAGTGGATCCGCCAAGTTTAAAACTGATCTTGGAAATTTGCTTGGTTACATCCTCTGAACTACAAGTGTTACATCCCACAGAGCGTTGATTCTTATAAGATTTGTGAAACACTTCAAACCTGATTTTACAAATATTGCAGATGTACTCATATATTGGCAATTTCTAGCTACCCTTGAATCAAACCATTTCCAGGAATCAATTACTATTGGAATCAAGCCTGCCCAATTTCCAGCATTTTGGAAATTGGGGCAAAGCTCTTCCTATGCAATTTCGTTGGTCCGAGGTGTCGCAATGCCAGAATATGCTCTCTTGTTCCATACCCTTTATTTTTTTCAAATAAGTAGCCAGGCTCACATCGCGAGACCTGTTTCATCAAGGAATCTCTAGCAACCTTAGCAATGATCGACGCTCCCGCAACAGAAGTGCTTATTTGGTCACCCCTCACAATTGACCTGTAGGGTATACCAGATTCGGGAAGTTCTAGTGCATCTATTAACAAGTGATCTGGCTTAAGTATGCTTTTATCAAGAGCTCTCACCATCGCTAGTTTTGTTGCTTTGATGATACCCATGGCATCAATTTCATTCACTGATGTAAGTCCAACTTCACAAATAATAGAGTTTTCCTCGATGATTTCAACCAAGGATTCACTGCTCTTTGGGCTGAGTTTCTTGCTATCAGTTATATCTGATAATAATCGGAATTCGACACCTGGAGGAAAAGCGACTAGCCCAGCCGCCACAGGTCCTGCAAGCGCACCCCTTCCAACTTCATCAAGCCCAGCGACAAGCGAATAACCTTGGCCAATCAATTCCGTCTCAATATCTAAGCTAGTGGCGATCATCGCCTGCCTTCTAACGTAGCAATGGTACTTGGTCAGTCTCAGGTAGAGTTATTGAGCTGAACGTTGGGGATTCTATTATCCCTCCGCCTACCATCTCTTGGTCCCTGTAGAAAACTACTGGCTGGCCTGGAGTAATAGCCCGTTGGGGTTCAGTAAACCGTACCAGCCCCCTACCGTTTTTCAAAGATATTACAGCCTGGGCCTCACTGGCCTTGTACCTGATTCGGGCACTAACACGAAGTTCCAATTCTGAATATTCCTCATGAGTGAAACTCAGTTTATTGCAATAAAACTCCCTCTGATACAGCTCATGCTCGCTTCCTAGAATAACCTGCTTAGAACTTGGATCGATACCAAGTACAAACATCGGCTCACCGCCTGTCGAAGGAAGCCCTAGTTTTCGTCTTTGGCCAACCGTAAAAAATTGAATGCCCGGATGGTCACCTAAGATTTCTCCATATCTATTAACAAAGTTTCCCGCCTTAGCTTCAACCCTGTCTTGCAGGAATTCCCTATAATTTCCGCTGGGGATAAAGCAGATTTCTTGACTGTCAGGTTTGTCGGCGACAGGAAGATTTGCTTCTTGAGCCAACTGGCGAATCTCCGTTTTGGTATATGTACCAACCGGAAATTTCAAACGGGTAAGTTCTGGCTGTTTCAAAGTGAATAGGACGTAGGATTGGTCCTTACTTTGATCTACGCCTTTTAGAAGTTTTATTATCCCGTTGTCCTCTTTTAATCGAGCATAATGCCCTGTTGCAATATAGTCCGCATCCAAAAACAGTGCTCGGCGTAGGAGAAAGTCAAATTTGATCTTGTCGTTACAGGCCAAACAAGGATGCGGGGTCCGACCGGAATCATATTCGCTAATGAAATAGTCGACGACATGTTCTTGAAACTCTTTCTCAAAATTTACGAAGTAATGAGGGATTTCCAGCATATTGCAAACATTTCGAGCGTCATCCACATCTTCAACAGAACAACACCTGTTGTTCCTTGCGGTATTGTTGCCGTCCGGATCCTCTGTTGACCAGAGTCGTAAGGTCATCCCTATGACTTCGTACCCACGTTGTTTCAACAACAACGCTGCAACGGCGGAGTCAACTCCACCACTCATGGCAACTATTACTCGTTGTTTATTCATCCCTAAAGGCTAGCACAGAGTGCTCAATAAATCGCACCATTATTAATAATGAGCATATAATCTTCATAAGAAATATGAAAAAATCTTACAGTGAACTTATAGAGAATGGCGTCGACCGAGTTCTTGATTCTGCGTCAGAACTTCAGGCAGAAGATATACGGCTACTTGATGTATCTGGTTCTTGCGAATTCGCGAACTTCTTCATCTTAATGACCGCTCAGTCCCCAAGGCATATGAGAGCTGTTACCGAGGGAATAGAATCAGAACTAAAAAAGATTCGCCTAACACTTCATCATGCTGAAGGAGACCAAAACAGCGGTTGGTCACTGTTAGATTACGGTGATCTAGTTGTTCATCTCTTCGCAGAAGAGTATCGAGAATATTATGCCCTAGAAGACGCTTGGCCAGATGCGAAAACTGTAAGAATCATTCAATAATCCACCGTTCAATATCCTTCGAATATTCCAGTATTTCGGATGGCTGGAAAAAGAGGTCCAATTCCCTAGCCGCAGATTCGCCAGAGTCGGAGCCATGAATCAGGTTCATACCAATAGTTAAACCAAAGTCACCTCGTATTGTTCCCGGGGTCGCTTCTTGTGGGTTTGTAAGTCCCATGGTAGTTCGCACAACCTGGACCGCGTTCTCACCCTCAATCGCCATAGCAACGATAGGCGAAGATGTTATAAATCTCACCAAGTCTCCAAAAAATGGTTAATCTACATGTTCCCCATACTGTTCCTCTGCTAGGTTCCTACTGACCTTCATGATCTTGAGGGCGACAAGCCTGAATCCTTTGTTTTCAAGACGACCAATAATTTTTCCTACAAGTCCACGTTGAACTCCATCTGGTTTGACGAGTACTAGTGTTTTTTCCAAATTAATTCTCCTCTAGCTAGGTCTCTTACACAATCGATTTTTCTCAGCAGACTCGATTTGAGCGCTGTAGACGTAAATTGGCTCTAGCATCTCCACATTCTCGTAATCGCCTTCATGCAATTTGCCGTAGCCTATTGACGCTAGTACCGATGGCAACCTGGTAGGGGCAGGCACGTTAAGAGTCCAACTTGTCTCCTCCAGAAACCCCTCAGATACCAAGTCAGCTACAGATTCTCCGCAAAAAAGTGAATTCGAGTCAGCCTGTAATGACTCTTCTTGCAGTCTCAACAACATGTAATCCGAATCCTGACTTCCATCGGAACAAAATGTCCCTGCATATACTCTGCCCCTTCCCGCAGGCACAAGTCCTATTACTTTTTCTTTGAGCCCGATAAACGGAAATGCTTCCAAAAGTAACGTGGATACACCGACAATTGGAATATTTGCCCCTGAAGCTATAGCTTTGGCTGTACTCATCCCAACTCTTATTGCACTAAAAGATCCTGGCCCACGTGCAACAAAAACAGCGTCCAAATCAGTCACAAGTGTAGAATTTATTTTTAATACCTTGCGGATTGCCGGCATTAATTCTACTGAATGATTCCGCTTAGACCTCCACGACAATTGACTTTGTATCTCGCCTTCAGACGATATGGCTACTGACGCAAATCTTGTCGAGGTGTCTATTGATAGTTCCAAGTAAATCCTTACGACCTGAACGGAAGTTCATTATTGAGGTTATGAATCAACAAGTTATTCCTTGTTTCCGGGACCGTTATTTGAATAGCCCGCGTTGTTTGGTCAACTTTTTCCAATCTAATCGCAAAACTGCCCGACGGGAACGAGTTTGGAGTTCGGTCGGACCATTCAATGATACATACCCCCTCGCCATATAAATATTCGTCAAGGTATAGACAATCAATGCTGTCAATTTTTTCTAGACGATACAAATCAATGTGATAGATCGGAATCAGACCCGCGTATTCGGCAACGATGACAAAAGTTGGACTTCTTACGTTATCGTCAGAGCCTAGACCTCTAGCTATTCCCTGGGTGAGACAGGTCTTTCCGCTGCCTAGGTCGCCGTTCAGTAGGACCACGTCTCCTTCTCCAAGACAGGACCCTATAATATGTCCTATCTTATGAGTAGTCTGGACATCTGGGCTCATATAAGTGGTTGTGTGACTTACTTCATTCATTGCAACTCCTAATTATGACCCTGATCTAGTAGGAACGAAAGGGAGTAAACAAATTGAACAATGAAGACTTGCTCGCATATACCGCTGTGATACCCAGAGATCATAGTAAAAAGGCGAAAGCTAGAGGCATAATATTGCTCCACGGATATGGGAGCCACATGGGAGACCTTGCAGGGTTAGCCCAAATGATAGGGGACAACAAATATACGTTTTTTTGTCCTAACGCGCCGATAGAAATGGATGTTGGGTATGGCCAGAAAGGATACTCCTGGTATGCCATGGATCAGACTGCCGGGACATCCAGGGTAGATGAGGCTTTAGTCTACCTTGATGCTACGCTCGGAGAAATCACAGTTCGATATGAAATAGATCAGTCGGAACTTGTAATAGGCGGGTTTTCTCAAGGGGGCATGCTTGCTATACACGCAGGCGTCGCTTCAGGCAGAAGTTTCAAAGGAATTATTGCTATGAGCGCCAGGTTAGTGAACGAATCTGCGATAAAGTCTTCACAGACCCCAGTGTTCATTTCCCATGGTACCAATGATCAAGTGGTCAACGTCAGTGAAGGCAGAAGGGCAAGAGATGTACTGGAAAATTCCGGGCATCCAGTTACTTATCGGGAATATCCTATGGCACACGAAATTAATTCCACTTGTTTGAAAGATCTGAATACTTGGCTGAACGCTTTATTTGAAGGCAATCAATCCTGAGATTGCAATTCCTCGGCCCGTAAGAAATCGAAGTCACATCCCTTATCGGCTTGCATGGTGTGTTCTTCATGAAACCGTTTAAAGCCTCGTACGAATCTTTGACCCATAGGAATGCATTCTTCTAGTCTAGATGACATCTCCTTTTCTGAGATCAAAAGTTCGAGCTTTCGTTTAGGAACGTCTAATCTGACCTGATCTCCATTTTTCACGACGCTAAGTGGGCCTTGCTTTGCTGACTCAGGGGTGACATGTACAACGACCGTACCGAAAGCTGTCCCGCTCATTCTCGCATCACTTATACGAACCATATCGCGAACCCCAGTTACCAGGATTTTCTTCGGAATAGGTAAAAAACCCCACTCTGGCATTCCTGGACCACCAATTGGACCAGAATTTTTCATTACGAGGACGTCATCAGGAGCGACATCCAAATCCGGATCATCTATCCGTTGAAATAAATCTTCGTGATCTTCGAATACAACAGCTCTTCCTGTGTGAGTCATAAGGCTTTCTGAAGCTGCTGTGGGTTTTATGATCGCGCCCGTCGGTGAAAGATTTCCATAGAGTACTGCTAGACCACCTTCCGGATCTAATGCATCGTCAACAGAACGAATTACATCGGTATTATGCACAATACATCCAGCAATATTCTGCCCAAGAGTCTCACCCGTGATGGTCACATTTTCCAAATCCAGAAGATGTCCGATTTGGCCCATAAGAGCAGGCACGCCACCAGAGTAATAGAAATCTTCCATCAAGTACTGTCCTGAAGGCTTTAGATTGAGTATGAACGGAGTGGTTTTCGAAAGCTCGTCAAACATCTCCAGTGGGAGCTCTATCCCCAGTCGGCCAGCGATCGCTATCAAGTGGATAATTGCATTTGTAGAGCCGCCAATAGCATGTATGCATCTTATAGCGTTCTCAAATGCCGATCGAGTCATGATTTTCGAAGGTTTAAGATCCGATTGGGATAAACGAACTATCTGCCTTCCAGCCGATTCTGCCAGTTGACTCCTGCGAGAATCCACAGCAGGAATAGCGGCATTTCCGGGAGGAGCCATCCCGAGAGCCTCCCCGACAGTAGCCATCGTCGAAGCAGTCCCCATCGTCATGCAATGTCCGGAACTTCTAACAATACAGCTTTGTAGCTCGTCCCAATCGTTCTCCGTTATATTCCCTGCACGTAATTCGACTTCGTATCGCCTGCAATCGGTGCACGACCCCAGTTCCTCACCTTTCCAATTCCCTTTTAATTGAGGTCCTCCGGTGACTAATATGGAAGGTATGTCGGCGCTAGCGGCTCCCATTAGTAGAGCGGGAGTAGTTTTATCACATCCCCCGAGCAGAACAACACCATCAAGAGGGTTAGCTGTAATAGATTCTTCTACATCCATGCTCATAAGGTTTCGGTACAGCATTGTTGTGGGTTTCATGTTGTATTCACCTAATGACATTACGGGAAATTCCATCGGAAACCCGCCGGCCTGCCAGACACCTCGCTTTACAGCTTCCGCGAGATCACGAAGATGTGCATTACAGTGCGTCAGTTCGCTCCAGGTATTGCAAATCCCAATTATCGGTTTGCCATCGTAGGCAGGTTCTCCAAATCCTTGTGCCTTAAATGCAGCCTTTCTGAGCCATCCGTAAAGTTCTGGAGTATCAAACCAGTCACGACTTCTATTGGGTGAAGGTAATTCAGTCACGTCTTTATCCTCTGAGAAAAGAACAAGTATTTCTATTAGTCTTCGCTGATCTCTGTCGGATTCATAAGTTCCGAGACGGCAGCCCTGAGATCATTTGATGAAGGGGGCGCCACATAAAATACTTGTATATCTGGCGGAAACTGGACCGTATGTCCTTCAGATATGCAAAGAAGTCCGACGTCAGTCTCACTAATCACGTCATTTATGCGTTCAGCAATTGAGGCATTACGTTTTTCTGAAAGTGCTTTGTAATTTTCTGAAGCCATTTCAAATACTTTTTTGCTTATAAGACCAACTGAGAGACATCTTTGCCAGTCAGTCATCTCCATCAGAAGTTCCGAATCTTCCAGCTGACATAGTTTCGCACCTGATCCCGTTAAATGACGAACCAGTTTTACACTGCCTGGCGAGATCGACTCTAGCATATTTAGTCCATTCTCTGATTCGTCATGAACCATTTCATGAAATACGTGTCTTACAGTTCCCAGGGCAGATTCAAGGTTACCGATTTGCTGTGTTACCTCTTTCCAGTATCTATCTAACAATTCGCTGTTACTTTCAGAAATAACGTTGGACATGGGTATCAAGGGAACAAGGAACAGTTTTTTCTTACCGTCGAATCTCCTCGGGTCAGTCTTACCTGTAGATCCTAGAGTTGCCATCTATAGTTTCTCCATTCTTACAGCACACACCTTGTATTCAGGAATTCTGGAATTCGGATCCAGAGCAGAATTGGTAAGAAAATTAGCCGCGTGCTCTTTCAGTTTTACGAAAGGTACAAATATCTCCCCCGGGTTCATTTTCTCCGTAATGAGAGCCTTCGCTTGTAATTCACCTCTTCTTGATCTGACCCGCAACCAATCTCCATCACATATGTCATATTCTTCTGCATCCACAGTGCTAATAGAGACTTGGAGTTCAGGAGACCTTGCAAGCAACCCTTGCGCCCGCCGCGTCATAGTCCCGCCATGCCAGTGATACAAAATTCTGCCAGTATTGAGGATTAAAGGAAAACGTTTACTAGGCATTTCATCGGCAGCAGGTCCTTGTTCGAATCCAACGAACTTTGCTCTGTCTCCACGTGGGAAGTTTTTCTCATAAAGATAACGAGTACCAGGGTGATCAGAGCTAGGGCATGGCCATTGGATTCCCCCAGAGTCCAATCGCTTGTAATTTATTCCTGCTACCATAGGAGTCAGTCTCGCCATTTCGTCCCAAATATCAGATGGGGTTTCATAAGCGAACTGGGATTCCAGCCCTAATCCATTCCTTCGACTAATTCTTATCCCCAATTCGGCAATAATTTCCCAATCTGGACGAGACTCTCCTACCGGTTTTACTACTTTTCTGACTCTCTGAACTCTTCTTTCGCTATTTGTGAAAGTGCCATCTTTTTCCGCAAAGGAACAGGCGGGGAGTACAACGTCTGCAATTTCTGCAGTTTCGTGAAGGAAAATGTCCTGAACAACAAGGAATTCCAACTTTTTAAAAGTTTCCTCTGCATGATTTAGATCCGGTTCACTCAAGAGCGGATTTTCCCCGGTAACATACATAGCCTTCATTCTTCCATTGTCGATAGCTTTAACCATGTCGGTTATAACTAGGCCAGGCTCGGGAGGTAGTTCCGAATTGCCCCACGACCGCGAAAATTTTTCGACTGTATCAGATGCTATGGTCTGATACCCAGGGAAAGCATTAGGTAGGCAGCCTGCATCTCCACATCCTTGGACATTATTCTGACCCCGCAGAGGAGATACACCAGAGCCTGGCTTACCGAGCTGGCCAGCCACAAAGGATAGATTGAGAAGACCGTGCGCATTCGCTGTTCCCATGGTGTGCTGGGTTATTCCCATCCCCCATATGAGGCATGAACCACTAAACGGAGGACAGGCATACATCTCCGCTGCGCGGACTATGTCTGCGGACGGAACACCCGTGATCGATTCCACGTATTCAGGGGTATATTTCTCGATCACTTCCTTCCATGATTCGAAGCCTTCGGTCCTATTATCGATGAAGTTGCGGTCTTCTATACCCAAATCTAAAATCACGTTGGCTATGCCGTTAAGAAGAGCCACATCGGTACCAGGCCTTGGCCTGAGCCATAAATCTGCGAAGTCACACATATCGATTCTCCGAGGATTTATAACAATCAGCTTTGCACCTTTTTCTATGACTGCCAGTCGCATTCTTGAAGCTGCAACGGGGTGGTTAGAATTAGCGTCAGAGCCTATGATTACGAGACAACCGGCGTCTTCGTAATCAATATAGGAATTGCTAGTGGCACCGCTGCCCAGAGAAGTAAGCATTGCTTCTACTGAAGGGGAATGGCAAAGACGAGTGCAATGATCAATGTGGTTACTTTGCATTACTAGGCGAGAGAATTTCTGTTGTAAATATCCATCTTCGTTTGTTGCTTTGGCCGAACAGAGAGTTCCAAAGCTATCCCCTCTGTAGCCGCTGAGTTTTTCAGAAACGAGGTTCAAAGCTTCTTCCCAGGTGGCTTCTACCAGTTTTCCCTTCTTGCGGATCAGCGGGCTCGTGAGCCGGTCTTCGTGATGCACGAATGTATATCCAAATCGTCCTTTCACACAAAGCATGCCGATACTGGAAAGATTATCTGGATCGTCCAACATCTCTTGTATCACATCTCCTTCATCAACCCCGGCCTCTATTCCGCACCCTACGCCGCAGTACGGACAAGTAGTTTTTACGGTTCTTACGATTGCTTTGGGGGCCTCCTTGGTAGAAATAGCTCCCGTAGGGCACACGGAAAGACATTGACCACAGGTAGTGCAGACGGAA
>CAZZBP010000063.1:1315-11596 GCA_964652755.1 uncultured Dehalococcoidia bacterium | reverse complement strand
TGGTTTTGACACTATCGGCGGTTTTGTCCTTCATCAGCTCGGGAAGATACCGAGCCCAGGAGACAATGTCAAATATAACGGGTTATCCATAGAAGTTGTCTCAACAACTGGCAGAAGAATAAAGACCTTAAGCATTAAAAAACTCGATTCGCCCAAGACTGATGATGCCTAAAAGCGATCACTTACCCATCACGTCACCCACGTCATATTTATATCCAACGAAACAATATTCAAGTCAGGTTTCTGCTAACCGCTTATCCATCAATTCTCTTTGGCGAGATTTGCCCTTATAAAGAGCAAACATTATGGAAATTAAACTTCATTCATGTAAGTCTTAGGGTTTTGAGGCATATCCTTCTACAAAATTTATCTGCCCCTATCTCGTAGAGTCGCCGTTAAGCAAGACACCCCCCACAATTAATTAATTGTGGGGGGTGTCTTTACATCTCTCTATGTTAAGTTAAAGAGCTAATCCTTAGAAGCTACTAATAACGGTGCGGTCGCCTCAGAGTTGGAAGACCCCGAAGCTGTAAGGGTATACACACCTTCTGACAGACTCACCTTGACGTCAATCGTAAATGCACCGTCCTCATTGGCTTGTCCGCCCGCAAGAATTTTTCCTCCACCACCAATACTAACCATTTCCCCGGACCCGAACCCTGCACCATAGACAGTCGACGTCCCACCAGGCTCTGCTGGCGACGCGGCCAAACTAGATGAAGGCGACGTGGTTTCTGCTGAGCTACCAACGATCATTACAGGAATGCTGGCTTTGCTACCGAAAGAACCTTCAGCGTAGATAGTGGAAAGTCCACCTGCCCTTGCCGCAACGGCCTCTTGATCGCTAACAAATTTAAAGGATGCTGAGAAAGCACCCGCTCCATTGGCAGTTACCTGCGCTCCTCTTCCTCCGCCAATAATCGGCGCCAGGGACTCATCTATCCTAAGTTGGATAACAACTGCCTCACCTGATTCAAACCCCGCACCCCATACATTGAACGGCTCTGACATGGTTATGGCATTCTTGTTCACAACCAAGCTGGCTTTTGCAGATACGGGCGCCTCAGCGCCGGCTGGTCCGGCGGGGCCTTGAGGCCCTGGTGCACCAGGATTACCAGGATTACCAGGATTACCAGGAATACCTGGCTCACCCTGCGGTCCTTCCGGACCGGGCGCCCCAGGATTACCAGGGTTACCTGGCAGCCCAGGATTGCCTGCAACACCCTCACAGGCTACAAGCGCGAATATGATTGCTGAGAAAACCAGGGCTGTAGAAATGCCCCGCAGGCTGAATAGCTTTCTCATTTGACCCCCTTCTTAAATATTGGAGAATCCAGATTTCGGTTCCGTCTATCTAAAATGCTTGGGGTATACAAACCACAAACATGCCGTTAATTCAAACAGCGCACGAACGGGGCTCATCATATTAATCCATTGAAGGTGATGTCAAGGACTTTACCTACCCACTTTAGGCACATAAACCTCGCATTCACGGATACTTACTTTGAGTACCCTTCCCCCACATACGTTACGCACAGAAAGTGTAGAGGAATAGGAGAAAATTCGCAACATAAATCAGGCACTCCCCTGCTACAATGCCAATCGTTGTTGCTACTGCCACAGATGCAATAACTAATTACTCACATTACGGAACTTTTTAAAAATGCCAAAAATTAACCAATACACGTCTTCTTGGATCCTTATGTAGGAGGATTCTACTTAATATAAGTGGAAAATCGGATCCGGGTTCTGTTCATAAGGAAAAAATAATTCAAAGAGAGTGGTTTCAAATTAAGAACGAACTTTCGATCAACTGTTTTAGTAAATAGAGATATAACCGGTACCTTACCCCCGTAGCTCAGCGGATAGAGCTCTGGCCTCCGGAGCCAGGCGCGCGGGTTCGAGTCCCGCCGGGGGTACCAGCGGGTTTCCTCTACCATATAACTAACAATTACAAAAATTATTCAAATTAGGATGACCACCTGTGAGGTTGGTTCGCCAGATTGGGCATACCTAACTCCTCGCAAAGCTTAGGATACAGATCAAAGTGAGCACCCGGCCATTCCAAATCATCCACTTTTTCAGACACCGGAGCGTTCAGACGTAACGTTGCTAAATCCTTATAAAGCAAGGCGACCTCCCTATGCTTCTGAAGGCTATTACTAAGTCCTGCGGCGCCTCTAACATTGACGTCCCATAACCTATAGTCATTGGGAATAGCCTCTATCGACTCATATCTTTCAAGTAATGTAGAACTGGCCTTGGCACCCCACTTAGGAATTCCAGGGATTCCATCTGAATTGTCACCCATCAGCCCCAAATAATCTGGAATTGACTTCGGTAAAACACCAAATTTCTCCAGCACCCCTTTTTCATCCAGCACTACACCTTTCCTTCTGTCCATACAAACAATCTTTTCCTCATAGACCACTTGTGTAAGATCCTTATCTGGTGAGCAAATAATTACCTGATCTACTGCCAAGTTCTTGGAATATTTAACAGCGGCCGATCCTATAGCATCGTCAGCTTCGTATTCCCTCATTGGCCAATATACTACGCCGAGAGCCCCAACTGCTCTTTCAGCTAACGGAAACTGCATCATAAGCTCTTCTGGGGTATCAGAACCGTCTTTATACGCCGGGAATAACTCATTCCGAAAAGACTTAACTTCACTATCAAAAGCTACTGCGATATGCGTCACCTTCCTCTCCCGAAGGAGGGACAATAGCGATTGAATCAGTCCCCGCACGGCAGATACGTGCATGCCATCTGGGGCAAGGCGGGGAGGTTGACCAAAATGTGACCGGAACAATTCATAAGTGCCGTCAACAATATATACATTCAAATTGATAACACTTCTTTTAAAACCAATTTTCCTTATCTACTACATTGATTAAATTCTCGCCATTTGCAAATCTCTTGCAGTTGTCTATAAAAAGCTCTGTTCTACGTTCCGGCAGATATGGTCCTTCTCCTGCTACGTGAGGCGTTATTAAGATACCCGGAGCCTTCCACAGTGGGTGATCTTCAGGAAGAGGTTCTATCTCAAACACGTCCAAGCCTGCCCCAGCTAGATGTCCACTCCTTAGTGCACTATCCAAGTCGTCTAGAACAACTGTGGCACCACGCCCGATGTTTATAAAGAAAGCTCCCTCCCTCATATGGTCGAAAAAGTTGTGGTCAAAATATCCTCCGGTCTTTGGGGTTTCTGGAACTGTAGAAACAACAAAATCAGCTCTTGGAATCAGGGGGCCGATATCATTTGGATGATGCAATTCATCCACCCCTTTGGATTTCTTTTCTATTCGCGGGTCGGTGGCAAGAACTGTCATGCCAAAAGATTTACACAATCTAGCAGTTTCCCCACCAATTCCTCCAACTCCAACAATAAGCACGGTTGTATCCGAAAGATGTTTGACTCGATAAGCTGGTCTGTGCCACTCCCGATTCAGCTGATGAGAGACATAATTGTTCAGCCCTCGAGCAAAGGCAAGTATAAAAGCGAGAATGTGGGTGCTGATATGGTCGTTATATATTTCCCTTGTATTAGTGACTACTACATCACTGTTAACAAGCTCGTCGTGATACCACCCGGATGGAGGTCCTGCTTGGGGGCAGGCAACCCATCTCAATTTCTCGCCGCGTACGAAAATTTCCGCGCTTATATTTCCAAATGCGGCGGCGGCGTTGGCGATAGCTTCGATTGCCTCACCTTCTGAAGCTACCAAATCTATTTCGATACCTGGAATTTCCATCTCTAACCGATCCCGCCATTTGAAAAGGTTATGTTCAGGATGGCCGTCAGGTGCATAAAGAAGAAGCCTAAAACTCATAGGGATTCACTCTACATTAACTAGTTTTTGGGAAAACTAAAGACTCTTTTCTCTAGCAGAGTGCTATGGTAGCACTAAAGAACCTTAGGCAGAATTCTCTCATTCGTTTTACCTCGTTCGAGGATTCAGGACATCGTTTAATGCATCCCCTAGTAGATTCCAACATAGTACCAACGACCAGGCGATAAATCCGGGAGCGAGTAACATCCATGGCACAACTCTCAAAGCACTTATGCTACCCGCTTCAAGTAGCATCGTACCCAAGCTGGGGCGCGGAGGTTGTATGCCAAGACCAAGCCAACTCAATATTATCTCTGTTCCTACCAAAGTTCCCATTCCCATTGACACTGTTACAACAATGGGTCCTATTGCATTAGGTAAAAGATGCACAAAAAGAACCCTGACCGTTGAAGCACCGGTGGCACGGGCAGCCTCTACGTATTGCGTTTCCTTCAATACTAGCACTTGGCCACGGACCAACCGGGCCATTCCTATCCAGCTAAACGATACCAGTGCGAGAGACACCACAAAATAATCTGCTATTCCTGTTTTTACTATTCCATCTAGAAACGTATTGTCCTCAACCCATCGAACCCATTCTAAAATCCGCATTCGAATCGTTGCAGCTAGGAGTATTACCAGTAGGATGTCAGGGAACGAGGCAAAGATTTCTCCCGTTCGCATTATTAGTGAATCTGTGCGCCCGCTGAAATAACCCGAAATTAGGCCTAGCGAAACGCCAATTACCAGACCACCTGTCGCCATTGTTACCAGGGTAATTACTACTGTATTCTGAATTCCCCATAAAACCCTGGTGAGCACGTCTCTTCCCTTCAAGTCCGTCCCGGCCCAGTGCTCCAAACTTGGAGGTTGTCTTATGGCTGTGTAATCCTGATCGTTGTAACCATATGGGGAAATCCATGGAGCTGTAATCCCAAGAAAGTATATTAGAAGAATCACAATCAGACAGAAGAGTCCCAGTTTCTTTCTCCAAAGGCGAGACATCGCCCTGGAGAGGTGTCCACCTTCGTGGTTGGTAAGTAGACTTTCCGCCAATCTATGTCAGCCTGATTCTGGGATCTATCATGGTATAAGCAAGGTCTGCCAAAAGATTTGCCAGAACAAATGCCGTAGACAAGATCAGGGTAAAAGCCATAATCACCGGATAATCTCGATTAAAGATGGACTGAATGGCGAAGTCGCCAACACCGGGAATTCCCAATATCCTCTCCGTTATAAATCCGGTAGTCAACATGCCTGCAAGCGAGAAAGAGAGAACTGTTACTATGGGGATCAGGGCATTCCTCAAAATATGCCGATAATCGATGGATCCCGGATGAATCCCCTTGGATGTCGCCGTCCTGATGTAATCCTGACCCATTACATCCAGGGTGCTTGCTCTCATGAGCCTCGCCAACCCAGCTACTCCTGGTATCCCCATCGTAATTGCTGGCACAATTATTCTTGCGTCAAATAACCCACCCCATCCTGAACAGGGCACCCATTGCAGTTTTAGGCAAAGCGTCCACAGAACCAAGGGGATGCTTACCATAATGGGAATCGACATGAGTACAAGGCTTATACTAACAGTTGCAGGATCAAGCCACGAACCTTGTCGGTGAGCTATCCAGAAACCTAAAGGGAGACCTATAGATAGACTTACTACCATTGCCGCAAGATTTACTTGAAAAGATACCCACATCTTCGAGATTAGTAGGGACCCCACAGATCTACCTCGGAACCTAAGGCTCTCTCCAAAATCTCCGCGTACTGCCCCCCACATATAGTCGACGTATTGAACAATTACTGGTCTATCCAATCCCAGTGATGACCGAATTCTCGAGGCTGCTACTTCATCATATTTCGCACCCATCATAACCTGCACTGGATCGCCAGGGCCGTATGTTCCCAGAACAAATGTAATCGCTGACACCCCCGTAAGCAAAAAGGGCAACCATAGGATGCGTCTAAATACATATTTCCACATTACGGAAGCCCCTAAGTTCGTAAAAGTGAAGGATTCAATTTCAATGTGAAAGAAGCCGTTTTATTGACCTATTTCACACTATTAAATTTAAGCTAAACCCTCAATGCATTCCGAGGTCAATCATCTATATAAACGTGCCTCATTTTGGGAACAATCATGGGAGTGATAATGTAGTCCTTTACGTAAGGTTTGATTAGAACATGCCTTTCGCCAGCAAACCAGAGAGGGAGCCATGGAGCGTCATTGACAATTAGCTCCTCTGCTTCTCGGTAAAGACTCATACGCCTCACGACATCAACTTCAACTCTAGCTTCTTCTAGCAAATAATCCGCCTTTGAGTTGGAGAAGGCTCCGTTATTATTGTCGCTTTCCGTATGGAACAATATGTCCAAGAAATCCTGAGGGTCAGGATAATCGGCCTCCCAGCCCAATCCGCCGTATGCTTGAAATTTCTGGCGGTCTAAATCCCGCAGGTAGGTCGCCCATTCAACTTGTTGAATCTCAACTTCTACCCCGAGATTCTCCTTCCACATGTTGATTATTACCTCTAAATCGAGGTTGGGGGTCCCTCCAGTTCCCGGAATTGTTATAACAATTCTCGGACGCATGCCGGGGTCTCCATATCTAGATTCAGAGAGCAACTTTTTTGCAAGGACCGGATCGTATCTAAGACCCTCCAAATCATCCGAATGTCCAGGAAACCCTGGGGGAAGAATACTGTAGGCCGGCACTACAAGATCAGCCAGAACTTCTTTAGCAATGAGTTCTTTATCCACGGCATGATTCAAAGCCTGTCTGAAACTACGATCATCAAACGGAGGTTGTTCAACATTGAAACCAATATATGAAATCGAGAAACTAGGATTCGCCACTACTAGGTCTGAATGAAGTGGGTCATTGGGATCCTTTATTCGTTCCAGATCAAACAAACTGATTCCAGTTAGATCTATTTCATCATTTTCATACATTGCCATCGATGACCCGCCAGCAAGATTCATCTGTATCTTCTCCAGCTTGGCTGGCTCTAAGTGGTAATTATCATGACGCTCGAGTATCAGTCTTTCCCCAATCTTATACTCCGCCATCTTAAAAGGACCTGTACCATTAGGTTTGTCAGTCCAAGTCCTGCCGCCTGACTCTACGTTCTCTCTATCCACAACAAAAGCGGTAGGGTATGTCAGCTTCAAAAGAAAATAGGCCTTGGGAGCATCGATCTGAATTTGCACAGTCTTATTATCGATAACCTTTATGCCGCTAATTGAAGCAGCCTTACCTTCCAAAACCTCACTTACACCTACAATATCTCCAAGATACGTCTCTGCAACAGGCGACGCAGTATCCGGACTGGCCGCCCGTTCTAGGGACCACTTAAAATCTTGAGCCGTTACCGGTTTCCCATTGTGAAACACAGCATCATCCCTGATCTTAAATGTGTAAGTCTGAGCGTTACTAGAAATTTCCCAGCTTTCGGCTAGATCAGCAACCAGGTTAAGAGATGTGTCGAATGATACTAAACCTCCAAAAATTTCTACTACTATCCCAGCAGATGTGGTATCAGATGTGAGGTGAGGATCTAAAGTTGGAGGGTCAGCCCAAAGCCTGTTAAAAGTACCACCATATTGTGGTTCTCCTGTCGTAGAAGGCGTTTGAACCGCAGTATCAGCGAGTGTCACAGGTCCCGATTTTGCCGATGGAGATGGATCCGACATAGGAGATACAACAGTCGACTCGATTTTAGATTGACCTTCAGTTGTCTGAGTAGGACTTCCGCACGCCACTACGGATAACAACAGACCGGTTGCAACAATATAGGTACTTATCTTAATTGATATTCTGTGAAAGTTATTCATAATCCTTTGCTTAGCTCAAGTTGATTGAGAATTGCAGTTTTTTATTTATTAATCTTACCCTCCAACCTGAGAGGTCAAATAAGCAGTGATGAACTCATCTATGTCACCATCAAGAACTTTATCTGTGCCTGAAGTCTCAACCCCTGTTCTGTGGTCTTTTACCATCTGATAAGGATGAAGAACATAGCTCCTTATCTGATTCCCCCATTCCGCAGAAATATGTTCCCCTTTAAGTTCCGCCATCTTTTCCTCTTTCTTCCGGCGTTCTAACTCAACTAACCTAGCGGTCAAAATACGCATAGCAATCTCACGGTTTTGGTGCTGGGAACGTTCATTTTGACAGGCAACCACCGTGTTGGTGGGAATATGAGTTATGCGGACAGCAGTGGAATTTTTTTGAACGTTTTGGCCACCATGTCCACCCGCTCTAAAAACATCTACTCGGAGATCGTCTGGGTTTATCTGAACATCAACACCTTCTTCCACCTTGGGTAAAATCTCCGCCAAAGCAAAGGAGGTATGACGAGCGTGATCATTATCGAAAGGAGAAATACGAACCAATCTGTGAACGCCTTTCTCGGCTTTAAGATGACCATATGCATAATCTCCAGATACTTGGAGCACAGCACTCTTTATTCCTGCCTCTTCACCCGATGAAGTATCCAGCACCTCACTCTTAAATCCTTTCCTCTCAGACCACCTAATATACATTCGCATTAACATAGATGCCCAATCCTGAGAATCGACGCCGCCGGCTCCGGCATGCAATGCAAGAATGGCGTCACGTTGATCATATTCTCCAGAAAGCGTGAGCTGGAACTCCAATTCTCCGAGCTTGGTCCTGATATCTTCCGATTCTTCCAAGATACCAGTTATCATTTCTCGGTCACCGTCCAAAATCGCGAGGTCCAACAATTCGCAAGCTGAGTCGGATTTCTCGTATAGACCTTTCCACTCCACAACTTGTGTATTGAGAGCTGCTAACGTTTTCATTTTCTGTTGGGCGATTGACGATGAATTCCAAAATCCAGGATCGGAAGCCTCAAGCTCAAGGGCCGTAATGTTTTTTTCCTTGGAATCGAGGTCAAAGACGCACCATTATCTGAGTGATTCTTTGTTTCAATGCTTCTAGTGAACCTTTCAAATCTTGCATAATTTTCCCCTTAGTAACTGCTAAAACGAAAGTGTCGAAGAACAGGTTATGAGCTAAAGACCTCTAAAATTATATCAAGCATAGACTTATCTACCACGAACCTATCAAATACAGGTTCTATAAATCCCATAGATTGTAAAATCAAGAACGTGATAAAGGAGGTGAACCAATGCTGGATTTATTGATCCATGGTGGAACCATCGGATGGAACAGGTAACCCAGGTTACGCAGGCTCTATAGCTGTACAAGGTGACAGGATCAAGATTTTACGCGGCGACGTGTCATTCGTGGAATCCAAAAGAGAAATTAAAGCATCAGGCAGGATCATTTGCCCAGGATTTATAGATATGCACGCACATTCAGGGTTGGTTATGCTCTCACAGCCTGAACATGAGCCAAAGGTTCGTCAGGGCATAACAACTGAGTTAATTGGAGTGGATGGGAACTCTTATGCTCCTTTCAGAAACCACGAAGACTTTTTACGGTTCGTCGAGATCAACTCAGGGCTTGATGGAAATCCTCCTCTGCCTGAACGATGGTCAACGGTTGAACAGTACCTCAACTTATTTGACAGAAAAGATTCAGTCAATGTTGCCTACCTGCTAGGTAACTCCCCGATAAGAATTGACGCGATCGGATGGAACAACACTCCTGCTACAGCCAGAGACATTGCGAATATGAAGGCAATGATCAGGGAATCAATGGAGGAAGGAGCTTTCGGTATGTCTACCGGCCTGGATTATCCTCCCGGAGGTTATGCCTCAACAGACGAGCTAGTCGAATTATCAGAGCAAGTGAGGGATCTTGGCGGAATTTATCACACTCACGTTAGGTACAGGCTGGGAGATCAGTTTCTCGATCCTTTCAGAGAAGCGGTTGAAATCGGGGAACGAAGTGGTGTCCCTGTCCATATCACTCATTTTTACCAGTCAGCTCCCCTCAAAGGGGGGAGGTAACCGTCTCTTAGAATTTGTCGAGTCTGCCGCAGAAAGAGGCTAGGACGTCACATTTGATAGTTATCCATATGTTTACGGAAGTACCCGAATATTGTTCGTCTTTCCAGACTGGGCTCACGACGGAGGGCCAGAGGGACTACGTAATGTCTTGGGATCAGAAAAGTAGCGAGAAAGACTCAGAAAGGAGGTTGTACCAAGAACAACGTCCTGGCACAAAATGTGGCTCACATACTTTAAAAGACCTGAAAACCATCAGTTTGAAGGCAAATCCGTTGCCCAAGTGTCGGAAATGTTGGACAAGCACCCGGTGGACGCTCTTTGCGACTTATTACTGGTTGAGGACCTTCAAGTATGTTATGTGGCAATGGGATTAAATCCAAATACTCTACCCGCCTTCGTATCACATCCTCTTTCCATGGTCGGAAGCGATGCGGTTCTTTTGGGAGATTTTCCAAGTCCAAGAACTTACGGTTGCTTCGCCGTCATACTGGCTGAGTATGTC
>CAZZBP010000063.1:0-1305 GCA_964652755.1 uncultured Dehalococcoidia bacterium | reverse complement strand
AAAATGACTTCATTATCCCGCGCAAAGACTCGGACTATCAGAAAGAGGTGGTTTACGTGACGATATGATAGCAGACATTACGATCTTTGACCCCGAAACAGTATCCGCTCCAGCCACAAGAACTGAGCCCAAACAATTCCCTACGGGAATCGAATTCGTAATTGTGAACGGCGAAATTGTCATTAGCGAGGGAGCCCATACAGGAGCCTTACCCGGAAGAGCGCTGCGAAAGAATGACTAAAAACTGTCTATCTGGATAATAACTGTTGGCTAGTGGCTGCGGAAGAGTCGACTTTACTGTGACTATATAGCATTGGAATCGTCTCTATTTTTGCCCAACGTTCGGCTTGGTCCGCGTAGTGAGGGCTCCCTGGGTGTCCTGACGAACCAAGGGGAACTATCCATCTCGAATTATTCCAGTCCGATGTATCAAAAACGTACCTTGCCACAGACGTTCCCGTAATTGTGAAAGGATTGTTGTGTGCATAACTCCCAGCCTGCGGCGTATCGCCGTCACCTCCCATGGACACAGGAGGAGGATTCAAGAACTCAGATAATTCAGGATAAACCTTGGACAGAGGATGCACTGGATTCGTCTGATGGACATTGCCCCATTTCCAACAACCCATATCGTCGCCTAGCATAGTAATAAGGAGTTCGACCCCGTCCTCTAAAGCCTTAGCCACTACACTCTCCCAAGATTCACCTTCCGGAAGGAAACTTTCATCATTATTCTCAATCTGAGTTACTAAATGAGAAGCAAGTTGGCTGACATGACGCGGGGCACCTCTTCCCCCCGCAACCAATGCCTGGTCGGCGAGAGGGCCGAGAAGATTGCCAAGAATTCGCTCATGCAATTTAAGCCGAAATGCAGAATAAACTGTTGCCTCGATAGAATCCGAATCCATAGAACCATTCCATTTTCTTAAAATGTCTTGAGCTGCAGTAGCAGTTGCCGACAAAACCTCGATCCCGCCGATCGTGGGCAAATAAGACAGCGCTGGAATAGAAACTCTCTCGGAATGGATTTTTAACATGTCCTCCACGGTTGCGTCCTTCAGGGTTTCGATTCTATTAACGATCCTCTTTGCACGGTACTCTGGAGAAAATTCAAGGGCTATGTAGTGTGGGTAGTCTGAGTCAACAATACGATTATTTGCTGTAACAATATATCCGTTATCTGGGTTGGTTATCCGCGCCAACTGATCAAATGGTATGCTCCCGAGCCATTCATGTTCGCCTGTCCAACCAGGAACGGGAAGCCATGCGTTAGCCAAGGAACGTATGGGAACTTTTCCTCGATTC
>CAZZBP010000062.1:8102-12249 GCA_964652755.1 uncultured Dehalococcoidia bacterium | reverse complement strand
GTGAAAGATTAATTGTTCACACTCAGTAAAATAAAATGATTCACCTCGTTGATGAAAGTGGAAGCGAATCGTGGGCCGATGTATGTGAAACCCTCTACTTGGAAAGGAGGGATGACGTATCTTTTTATCTGGAGCAGTCTAACCGCTCAGGAGGGCCGATTTTAGAATTAGGCTGTGCTACAGGTAGGATCACGGAAATCCTTTCCGACTTTGGTAAGGATGTTTACGCAATCGACCCATCCGCTCCGCAGCTTGAATTAGCGCGGGCTAAAGTGAGTGCACTGGATAATCCTGGTGACGTCACATTCACACTTTCAACTCTGGATAATCCTGATATTTCTTTGGGAGAAAAATATGGCCTGGCAATTGTTCCGTGCTATGGGTTTATGTCCATAACTGATCCTTCTGAACAACAGAAATTTCTTCACAACATACGAAGAAATCTTTCCCCTGGAGGACGCTTAGTTATTGAGATGAGGGTCCCTGATCCTGGTGTAATGCTTGGAGATCCAGCGACACTCTACCATTACAGGGACGTAAACCTCAGAGACGACTCTTCCGTGGTTTTATATTCTCAGCGGGATTACGAAGATCATTCTCAAATAGGATATGTTAAAGCAGTGGCTGAATTCCTTGACAGTACAGGACTAGTCACAAAAAAAGTCGTTCATGATCTTGAGTTCAGATATACCTTCAGGTGGGAGATGCATCACCTCCTGCGCTTGTGTGGATTCGAAGTGCTTTCTCTTTATGGTGACTTTGATGAAGGGCCGTTCACCGAAGAGAGTGACCAAATGGTCTGGGTTGCCGGCTCACGATCATAATTATTACCTGGCTATTTGGACATTTTCCTGTCTGCATCTGCTTCAATAGTCATTCCTAGCTGGTTGCATGCGATGGCCCTGTATTTCAGCGCAGTCCCTAATGAGGAGTCTAGTGAAAGTGCTGAGCTGAAATCCGAGACAGCGTCTGATGGGCGAGATTAAGCTAGATTTGAAAGGCCCCTGTGGAACATGATGGTGGGGTTGCCCGGATCGATGCTGCCTGCGATATTGAAGGCGTCCACTGCCTGATCGAATCGGCTGATGCGTGCAAGGTGACTCCTTTGTATATATGTGCGATCAAGTTATTTGGACGCTCATCAGCGGCGGATGTAGCGCGCGCTAGTGCTTCCTGAAAGGTGACTTCTAAAATAGCTTTATGATTTGCTTCAGGTTTTCGAAGTAATCTCCGTTCTCGGCCTCGCAAGCTCCGTTAAAGTCAGCTATTGCGTTTGAGAACATATCCATCTCGCCATATGCGTTACAACTATAAAGATACAAACCTGCCCTGGAGGGGTCCAACTCAATAGACTCGGTTAGGTCTGAGTCGGCTTTCCTATAATGCTCTTATCTGTAGTAAACGGCACCCCTTAATTTCCAAGTAAGAGGATTTGATGGATCTGCCCTACCCGTAAGAGAACCCAGCTAAAGCCATCTCCAATTGCGAAGAGGCCTCGCGATTAATCCCTCTCTCTATGCATTCCCTGGCGGTAGCATAGGTGTCAAACTTTGTATTGGCATGTTGGGCGTTCTTTTCAAATTTTCCTGAGCAAGCGGTTGTGAACGAAATAATTAAGATAGCCAGTAAAGCTGGGGTAATACAAAAGATAGAAATAGAAAAGACCCTGTGCAATTTCCTGCACAGGGTCTTTTCTATCGGTGCGCCTGTAGCGTGGAGTGGTGATTTAGTCTTTATACAAGTGACAGACTACACCGTGGTCCTCCATGGGAATGGATCTAATCGGTTCGACCGTGGAACATTCGTCTATCATGGAAGGACACCTCTCATGGAAATGGCATCCCGAGGGAGGATTTACAGGTGACGGGACTTCTCCCGACAGTATGATTTCTTCTCGTTCGTCATCTGGATGAGATGGCAGGGCAGCTGACATGAGTGCCCTCGTGTACGGATGCAACGGGTTGTCAAACAACTCGTCAGTAGCAGTTTCTTCCACCAGCCTTCCTAGGTACATGACTCCGATCTTGTCGCACATATATCTGACTGTGGCAAGATGATGGGCGATGAGAAGATAGGTGAGACCATGCTCTTTCTGGAGGTCCATTAGCAGATTCATTATCTGAGCTCTAATGGAGACGTCAAGAGCTGATACTGGCTCGTCAAGGACAATAAGTTTTGGATTAAGGGCGAGTGACCGGGCCACACCAATCCTCTGTCGCTGTCCGCCGGAAAATTCGTGGGGGTAACGAGTGCCGTGGTCAGGATCTAGACCTACCTCGTCTAGAAGGTCTCCTACCTTCGTACGTATTTCTCCCCGGGTAAAAGTTGTGTTGATTTCCATGGGTTCACCGATGATGCCCGCAACTCTCATGCGAGGGTTGAGCGAAGCCCAAGGATCCTGGAAGACGGCCTGAACGTTGGATTTATAGTTCCTTCGTCCATCCTTGGTCATATTGAGGGCGTCTTCGCCCTCATACAAGATGTCACCTGCGGTGGGCTCTTCCAACATGAGGACCATCTTCGCGGTTGTGGACTTGCCGCATCCGGATTCTCCAACAAGGCCATAAGTAGTACCTGGCTCAATCTGAAGGTTGATACCGTCAACAGCTTTCAACCATGTTTTGGTGCCCATTAAGCCACTGAACATGCCTCCCCCGACGGCGAAGTGTTTCTTGAGGTTTCGTAGCTCCAGCAGAGCCCCGTTTTCACTTGTCATTCTTCCAGGTCTCCTCTATTACTGATTTGCAACTTCAGTCGTCACATTTTCTTCCAATAGCCAGCAGGCGGCTGCCTGTCCGTCGGCGGTTTCATAGGTTGGAGGATAAGCTTCTCTGCATTTGTCCATTACTTTTGGGCATCTGTCTGCGAAAGAACATTCGGTTTCTAGCTCCCACAGGTTCGGGGGGTTTCCCGGTATGGAGTAAAGTCTCTCAACATTTTCCTCCATCTTCGGAACAGAATTTATAAGAGCCTCAGTGTAGGGATGTTGCGGGTTGTTGAAAATCTGCCTGACGTCGCCTTGTTCGACGATCTTGCCGGCATACATTACTGCGACTCTGTCGCACATCTTGGCCACTATGCCAAAATCATGCGTAATGAAGATGATCCCAACCCCTGTAGATTCCTGTAATTCTCTCAACAGTCTCAGATATTGGGCTTGGATCGTGGCGTCGAGTGATGTGGTCGGTTCGTCTGCAATAAGTACACCAGGATTGCAAGAAATACCTATCGCTCCCACTACTCGCTGGCGCATGCCGCCAGATAACTGGTGAGGATAGTCTTTCATCCTTACATCAGGCGCGGGAATCCTTACCTTGCGTAGCATATCAACGACAGTTTCTTTGAGTCCCTGGCCCTTTAGGCCTTCATGAATCTTAAGGGCCTCACCAACCTGATCTTCGATGTCAAAGACAGGGTTGAGTGCTGTCATCGGGTCCTGCAGGACCATGGCTATTCGGGAGCCCCGAACTTTTTCCATCTCTTTTTCCTCGAGTTCGAGAATGTTCTCGCCTTCGAGAATAACCTCACCACCAACAATGTGCCCAGGAGGGGATGGTACCAGTCGCATCATTGAAAGCGCCGTCACGGATTTCCCAGAGCCCGACTCGCCAACTATACCTAAGGTCTCTCCTTTTCGAAGATTAAAGCTAACACCGTCAACGGCCTTAACTACGCCCCAGCGGGTTACGAAGTACGTTTGCAGGTCATTTACCTGCAAAACCGTTTCGCCGATTCTCTCCTCTGAAGCCATTTTGCTAACTCCTCATATGATGTTCGATTTCTGTGATCGACAGAGTTTCATCTACGAGCCTTTGGACACGGCAAACAGACCTATTCGAAACGTGCCTCACATTAGGTGGTCGCCACTATAATAAACTACTTGCTGAAAGGCAATAGTCGGTAGGTACGGAATAGGCACAGTTCAAGAAGATCTTTCCGTGGCTATATATGGATGGAATTAAACAGGGCCTGGAAAGAAATCGTCTCCATTCATAATCATATCTTGTTACTTTACGGCAGGTTCTCTAACTCGTGGCATATACTCCCCAGATCAGCGCGGATCCGATCGAACTTGTTTTCGGGCCTCTGCAAAATGGTGGTAGTTCCTATATGCCCAGATGTGGACGATCCTGTTAAGTGATCTGTT
>CAZZBP010000062.1:453-8092 GCA_964652755.1 uncultured Dehalococcoidia bacterium | reverse complement strand
CCGTGTAGTACCATCCAGCGAGTTTTACGCCGCAATCTTTGCGTATCTGAAGAGCTACATCTTTAACTGCGGCCATATACTCGTCTACGGAGCCTGGTCTCAGATCGTAAATACGCATGTCATAGATCATGTCACTCCTCCCGTCCTATTTTTCCTAATCTTCATGGCCTGGATTTTACTTTGTTACTGGATAGGGACCCCATACATTCTTACCAACTGGGGACATAGACGTAAGATAGGCGATCTCGCGGTTGTGAAGAGCTAGCCTCCGTGAAGAAGGTTTTTGTTCCTGTTTCCAGCTGCGAGATCAGGTAACAGGGTCAAGAGCGAATGGTATCGCGGACCAGGTTTCGTCGATCGCTATCTCTGATACGGCGGCCCACCCTGCGTTCGATAAAGTCTCCCAACCTCGGTTACTATCGATATCGGTTTCCAGATTGGGTGATCTCCTTGGATAGCTAAACCATAGGTTCTCGTCATCTGATGGGACTGCAGGGGCAGCTGGGGATAGTTCCATCACATCCAATCGGCTTCGAACAAAGATCTGGAAGAAATCGTAGGGTTCACCTAAGGGCAAATCGCCTACAGTGGAAAGAGTGACACCCTCCTTGAGAGGAGTAATTTCGTCTATGTATTCGTATGGAGCGGAGATCACGAGTAAGCGGGTTGATTTCGAGATTATTAACTAATCTAAAAGAGTTTGGTCAGGCCTTCGTTTTCGTCGGGTTAAAGAATTTCCCCGGGATATTTCAATTTGGTCTATCTTTCCCATAGCCGGAAAGCTGAAATTACTGGAAGTAATTGGCAACATCAACTAAAAGAATACTCTTTATTGTATTATTGTTGGTTGCAATATTGTAGACACGTTGTATAATTGTGTCGAATACGAGGGGGTTTGTTGCCTCCGACGACTGTACTGATTCTAGCTGTGACTAGAAAAGGAAACCCAATTAAATTTTTTGCCATGAAATATGAAGTTTGAATAGAGAAATTTTATTCCTGTAATTCAAATACAATTAAATTATTACCGAGAATTAAATCATGATGATGGTGTCTTCTTGGTTCTGTGCAGCTGAGTAAGGGTGACAGAAATGAACCCCGAGCAAGGTTAAGGAAGGTCAAATAAGATGGTTTTCTACAAATCGTGTCCGAAGTGTACTGGCGATATGCATATTAGGCGGGATCTTTACGGAGATTTCAGGGAGTGTTTGCAATGCGGTTTACTCCAGGACCTTGTTGAGAAACCGGCGATGGGATTGGCGGGCATGCAGGGTGAAGAGTCTTCAAGTAGTCCTAGGGGGAAAAAGGGTAAAGCGGCTTAAGTCGAAGAAATGTCACGGCCAGTCAGTTCCGTGAGGACGGAGTCGGCCAACAGCCTATTGCGGTGAAAGTAGGCAGTGTTGTTGTCTCGCGGCCAACTTTTTTTTGCAGATACTTCTGGATCTCCAACGAGCTCATTAGAGACTCCTTATTATTTCCGAGTCAATAGGCCCCTGGGGATATTTCTGCTGCTGTGTGGATTGACTGGAAGGCATCCGGTTTATAGAATCTACGTCAAAGCACAATAATGTGGAATATTCTGCCGAGGGATGAAGGATCATCTCGTAGCGGGAGACAGGAGCATTCGATGGCCACGAAAACCACTCCGGAACCATTGACAATTACTATAAGCGAAGAGGCCGCTGTACATGTCAAGCAATTCGCTGCTGCCGAGGGTAACCCCGATGCAGATCTAAGAGTGGGAGTGAAAGGTGGAGGGTGCTCGGGTCTTACTTATATACTTGAGATCGTTAACGACGGACCCGGAGAAAACGACAAAATCGTCGAAGAGCACGATATCCGGCTTTACGTCGATAAAAAATCATATATCTTTTTGGCAGGTACCGTCCTTGAGTATTCGGGTGGTCTAAATGGCAAGGGATTTGTGTTCAATAATCCTAATGCTAAAACTACTTGTGGATGTGGGACTTCGTTCAGCGTGTAAGTCTAGATAAATTATCACGGAGTGTGATCCCCTTCAAGACAGACGATTCTTTCGTAAATCTCTCTTCTTACTTGGGTAGGCTTCGTCTGCGCGGCAGCGATGCTCTGGACCTGCTTGACAGGCTATCTACAAATCGTTTGACGGATTTGGTCGCCCCCGGTATGGGCATGGGTTCTGTTCTTACTACGAACAAGGGCAGGATTATTGATTTTCTCGGTGTTCATCTCGAGGATGATGGTCTGCTGGTGGTAACTTCTGGCGCTGCTACCGGAAAGATAGAAGAGTGGATCGAGTTTTATACCATCATGGAAGATGTTGAAACCGTCGATATATCTGATGAGACCTTTCAATTTAGGATCTTGGGCAATACGAGTCCCAGCTTATCCAGTGAAGTGGCCCAATTAGATAGGTTCCACGCCTTAAAGGAAGAAATCTGTGGGACTGACTGTATCGTTATCCGGTCACAAATGTTGAGTGAGCCTTGTCTGGATGTTATAGGCCCTTTAGTAGCCGCCGAAACTGTGAGCCAGGAACTTGAAGTTGCTGGCATTCACGCAGAATTGTCTCTCGATGAGTACGAACGAATTAGAGTCGAATCCGGATACCCGGCATTTGGATCGGAACTAACGGAAGATTTTAATCCCTTGGAAGCTGGTCTTATTGAACATATCAGCTTTAACAAGGGCTGTTACATAGGTCAAGAAGTTGTTGCTCGTCTGAATACCTATGAAAAGGTTCAGAAAAAGTTAGTGAAGCTTGTTTGGAACGGGACCATCAATGAAAAAAATCTTTTGATAGATGGCCATACTGCCGGAGTAATAACTTCTGCGTTGGACGGAGTGGGGCTGGGATTTGTTCGCAACGCCTATGCGAAATTCGGGACAGTCTTGAACTGTGGCCCAACATCTGTAACTGTCACAGAAATACTTGCCGAGTAAATTGCTGTAATTAGTCGACTATAGGTCCGATAATTCTGCTGGCAGAGTTATTCCTCCATCGACAACGATAATTTGCCCACGGATCATGTCAGCGTCCTTCGTACAAAGAAATGCTGTTACCTTGGCGATATCTTCAGCCGTGATCGTCCTGCCTGCTAATGTTGCTTTGCCTGCACATACCATGTTTTCTTTGTTAGGGAATGTCTCGAGGGCGTCGGTTTCTACATACCCTCCTGACACAGCATTGACGTTAATGCCTTTAGGGGCAAGTTCCACTGCAAGGTAACGAGTCACAGCCTCCAATGCTGCTTTAGATGTCCCTACAGACAGGTAATATGGGAGAACCTTTCGAGAGCCCTCCGACGTGATGTTGACGATACTTCCACCTTCGGCCATAAGCCTTACGGACTCCATCGCGCAAAGCCATGGAGCTCGCGCATTTATGCTCATTGTCCAGTCCCAGTGCTTGGTTTCGAGTTCTTGAGCCTTTCGTTGAATTCCCGAGGCGGCATTGTTAACAAGAACATCGAGCTTACCAAACTTCTCTTCCAAGTCGTTGAACAATCCAATAATTTTTTCCGGATCGCCTAGATGGGCCCTAACTTTTAAGCACTGTACTCCTAGCTGCTCTATATCTTCCTTAGTCTTTTCTGCTGCGGAATGGTTACGAAGGTAGTTGAAGGCAATGTCTGCCCCTCTTTTTGCAAACTCCAGGGCGATCGATTTACCTATACCGCGAGAAGCACCAGTAACGAGAACTATTTTTCCACTAAAATCAGTCATATAATTCTGGCCTGTGCCTGGAGCGTCCCAGTCTAGATGGCCATTCCTCCGTCAACACTTATTACCTGCCCGGTCACATATTTAGCTCTTTGACTAGCCAGGTAGCCGACCATATTAGCTATGTCGTCAACCTCTCCAAAACGTTGCATAGGGATCCAGGTCATAATTGTTTCTTTTTGTTTGTCAGTTAATACCTCAACGGTTTCAGTGTGTATATAGCCGGGGGTGATTGTGTTCACAGTGATGTTGCGGGTTGCTACTTCCTTTGCTAGTGCGTACGTAAATCCGTTAATGGCTGCCTTGGATGCGGTGTAGTTCGTTTGTCCGATGTTGCCTCTCAGTCCAACTACCGATCCAATATTGATAATCCTGCCCCACCGTGCCCGCACCATGGAGCGGAGAACTGCTCGGGTACAGTAAAAAGTTCCGTTTAAATTAGTGTTGATGACTCTGTCCCATGCTTTGTCCGTCATACGGAGCAGTAATCCGTCGTCGATGACACCCGCGTTATTTACAAGAATGTCTATTTGTCCGAACCGGGTTGTAGCTTCATCGAGCATTGACTTGACTTGGTCTGGATCACCGACATCCGCTTTAGCGGCGAAGGCATCTACCCCACATGCCTTGGCCAGTTCGACAGTACGTTCAGCTTCTTTCGGCGACGAATTGTAATTCACTACTACATTCGCACCCATATTGGCGAGTTCCACGGCCGATGCCCTCCCAATACCCTTACTCGCACCTGTTACCAACGCGAATTTTCCTTCTAGATCCTGTATTCCTGCCACGGTGACTCCTGACTGAATATAGACAGTTATCCCGCGTTTGCCATTACCAGCGGGACTTGCATATTCATCTCTTCAATAAGTTTTGTTTCTACACACATATGTGCCATATCCACTGCTTTTTCAATTGTCCTTGCTGTTGCGCTGCCATGACCGATGATGCTAACGCCGTTAACGCCAAATACGGGGCCGCCTCCTCGAGCGTCAACAACGTTGTTATTTCTGTAAAGTTCTTGAATAAGTGCTTCAAGCACTTTCCCTGGTATTTTGCCTGATAGGATTGATTGAAGCTGTGTTTCTAGACCTTTTCCTAGTCCTTCCACTAGCTTGAGAATCACGTTCCCGATAAATCCATCGCAAACAACAACGTCGGCTTTCCCTGTAACTAAGTCATGGCCCTCCACGTTGCCAATGAAGTTCAGGCCGCTTCGTTGCAACAATTCAGAGGATTCTTTTGTTAACGCGTTACCCTTGCCTTCTTCGCTACCTACACTGAGTATAGCGACTTTGGGATCCTCGATTTTGAGCAGTGACTTGCTAAATACTGATCCTAGAACTGAAAAGCCCAGAATCTGAGAAGGCTTGCAGTCTATGTTCGATCCTAGGTCGAGTATCGTTTGATGGGGCGCGGAACCTATTATTGGCCCGCCTATCGCAGGTCTTTCTATTCCTTCTATGGTGCCGAGTACTACAACGGCTGCTGCCATTGTTCCTCCTGTTGATCCCATCGATATAAGTGCGTCGGCCATCCCTTTTTTGACCAGTGAAGTTGCTACGAGTATGGAGGCTTTCGGCTTCTGCCTTAACGCAAGTGCCGGAGCTTCATCATCTTCTATTTTTCCTTCCGAAGAGATAACGCTTATGGGAAGCCCTTTAACGTCGTGTTTATTAAGCTACGCTTAAACAATATTTGAATTTCCTACCAAAAGAACTTCCGCCCCGTTGTTTCGTGCGGCTAGGACAGCCCCTTCCACCGGCGCGGCGGGAGCGTTATCGCCTCCTAACGCATCTATTGCAACCCTGAAATTATCCCTCACTGAAATTCTCCTAGTGTGTGTTAGTTGGCACTTGGGAAGAGACAGTAATGGAAGCAGCACCGGAAATGGCAACCTCCCCTGTCTGTCTCGTTACTGTTACAGTGCACCTTATCTCACTGCCACGGTTTGTTTCGGCGATCTCTTTTACATGCCCTGTTGCCGTTATCATATCTCCAGGGAATACAGGAGCGCGGAATCGTATCTTCATCTTACCGGTACTATGCCAAGCGGATCCGAATGACGACGTCATGATTTCAGAAATGGATGCAGCGACCATCATCCCGTGGGCGATGTTTTGCCCGTATTGGGATTTTCTGGCGTACTCTTCGTCCACGTGAATAGGATTGAAATCCCCTGATGCCTCAGCATAAAGTCGTATTTGTTTTATGCTGATTTGCTTCGTAATTTGTTTAAGATCAGTACCCTGTTTCATATAGGTTCCCTATGCTGGCAGCATTATGGTGCTCTTACCGCCCATGACAATTTCGCCGGCGCTATCGCTAACTTGAAGATCTACAACCATAAATCTCCAATCTCCCCTTACATTGTTAGAAGTCAGAACCGCCAGACAGTCGAGGTGCTCGCCCACCTCTACCGGTTTGTTATAGGTTATTTCTTGACCAACGTGAAGTGTGCCCCCTGGAATTTTGAGATCGGTGACCACGCCCCTCAAGCTCAGAGCTGCCACCGACATAGGGGGAGCCAGATTTGCCAAGCCAGTAGATTCATATGGTGTGCCCATTGAGGAGTTATCCTGTACGGCCTCCCTGTATAAAGCTACAGATTTCTTGTCGAGCACGTAGGATTGTCGAGACACCTCTTGTCCGATAGCAAGGGCACCGTAGTCTATTGTTGGTGTGACATCGTTTTGAGAAGTCATATGCGGCGTCTCTCCTGAATCTCTGATTAAATGTTATTCCTAAGGTGGAGAGACTGAACGGAATTATATGGGCGATACCATGTAGGGAGCAATTAAAAAGCCTGCTCTTATACGGACTATTCGGATCCCCCCGCTCCTCCCCTCTGCAATTCTGACTCTTCCAGAAATCGATGAAGGAGTATTCCCGATTCAACAATCTCATAGTCAAGTTCGGCTATCGCTATTACCCTGAAAAGAACGCCGGTCGAGACCCTAATTTGAACAGCTTCTCCTAGTGCTGGTAGCTCCACGCCCATGGCTTGAGACATAAATCCCGCGGCTGCCATACCAGATTTAGTAAGAGGACATCTGACCAGATCATGTCCTTCATGGGTTAATGACACCCCTGCAGAATCTTGGAAAAACACCATACGTACATGTGCTCTCGGCACGGTGATGAGATCGTGAGCATAGTCAGAGATGTTCACCAAGGGTTTCTCGGCGAAGGTGTCGGGTTTTTCCATAAGTTGATTATATGCTTCAAATCTTCGATCGAGCAGGGCAAAACTTTTAAATTTATTTAAAGTGAATTGTTTCCCGTAGCCCGAGGTGTGTTGGTGAAGGTCTGAGTGTCATTGAAAACCAAATGTAGTGTGTAAACCGCGATATACAGATGATCGCTTGTAGTACAGCTAGCCTAGGTGTTTCAATTTAAGATTGCTTATTTAGGTTGTTTAGCCAGTCTATTCTCAAAATCTACGGAGGTCGGGGAGGCTAATTTTATTGCTTGTCTTAGTCGGTCTATTGAGAATTGGTCGTGGTTGATGATTAGAGCGAATTCAAAATGGTTATTAGTGTTGGAGCAGAAGAGGGAGTTAACTCTGAAGGAAGTCTCTTTGTCCCTTTTTTTGGATTATCTTGGCAGCCATGTTTAAAAGAATGGGTTCATCCGTTGAAACCCTATGCTCACGCCATTTAACTGGCGCCTATACAAGTATGCTCACCGAAGATAGGTTCTCTGGTAGGACTGCGTAAAACTCGGGCTACGTAGAACCACGGAGTAATCTTGGACTATTTCACCTACGACTGCCTTAACAGCGTTGCGATATTGTTCACAAGGTGCCTATAAACAGCAAAACCACCGCATTCTCAGTATTATTTGCTTGAGAATAAAGTGGCTGTTGACTATCACTTCCTAACTAATAAAAAATTCAGAGAATAGCCACAGTTCAACTGGCGTATGGAAGCCTTTC
>CAZZBP010000062.1:0-443 GCA_964652755.1 uncultured Dehalococcoidia bacterium | reverse complement strand
GATCATAGGCTTCTTCAAGATTCGTAATTTCAGTAAATCTGCCAATTAAAATCCTTTCCACGCCTATTATCAATAACACGTTGCGAATATGTCAACATAGTTCATAATGCCACAACGATATTCGTTATTCCTTGAGAAGATATGAAATTATGCATGGATATGAAGGGGCGATAGTTACTAAACACGAAGTCTATACTTCATGAAAATAATTTCCAGTTTGTTTTCTGCTGAAATCAAAGACAGTGATTTATCTGCTGTTAAAAGGCTGGCGATACTTTAGCCACCACGCTTTCGAATGTCCTACACTTTCCAACTAAAACAAGAAACGGTGACCGAAACCATGGTTTCCGTAAGATACCATCGGTCGGTAAAATACAAGTTATCCGATAGTTACTCCACGCGATTCGTACAAAAAAGGGGGCCCCATAAGTTGATCGATATCG
>CAZZBP010000061.1:0-12369 GCA_964652755.1 uncultured Dehalococcoidia bacterium | reverse complement strand
GCATCATCGTTGGAAGTTGATTTCATCTGTGGAATTAGTGAATTAAATCCTTGGTTCGGAGTCGCTGTAGATGTGTACTTGAAGGCAAGTCCCATCCTACCGTCTTTACTCTCACCGATAATGGGACCATGCCGAGTGACTCGGACTTCAAGCGTCTCATCTTCAGTTCCCGCTACTTCGATTGTCTCACTTTTTATTTCTGCTACTAACTTCTCTCCCCTCCATTCATAAACAGATAAGTTATCTTCATCAAATTTCTCAATGAAGAGATCTTGATAATCGGCTCCGGCATGAGTTACACACCATGCGACATGTTGGTTGTGGCCGAAATGGGGAAATCCCGGACATCCCGGAAAAGAAAGGCCTATAACATCGAACTCCGAGCACGACACTTGGTTTTGGTAATAACAGTTAGGGGTGTCCAAGCCTCGATGGGGATCTCCTGCAAGAATAGGTTTCCCGGTAGAAGTTTTACTACCGTGCAAAGCCCAGCTGTTACTGCCGGCTTCCGGTGACTCTTTTAACCATTTAATAGAATCAGTTCCTTGCTTGAAGTGCTCTAGGTCATCTTGAAAGTCTCCAGAATATTGTGCCAAAGGAGGCGCTATCAACAAATGTCCAGGCTGGTACCCGAGGAGCAATTCTGACGCCCTTTCAGAACCCAGTTCGTTCACTAGTTGAGCCCTCCATAGTTTCCCCTCAAACACCCCCATCATAATATGACGAACTTTGTATACTGCCATGCAATCTTGAGGTAACCACGGCTCTGGATTACTTTCGACTATGGAGTATTCAATTGGTAAATTATCGGTGCTTTCTATAAAAGCATTAACACCAGATGCATACGCATCAAACATTTCACGGGTTTCTCGTTTCAAGTTCTCATAATCGGAAAAAACGCTAGTTCGAATCTGAAATCTCCTCATCATGCGATCACTTTCGATCCCTGAAGAACCTACGAACTTAGACCATTTACCATAGGCCTGTCTACGGTCAAAATCCATATGCCATAGCCTATCTTGGGCTGTCGCAAACCCTTGTCCAAAGAAAGCGTCTTGAACATGACCAGCTCGGACATGCGGGATGCCGTGTAAATCTCTGAGAATTGTGACTCGACCTCTTAAACCGGACACAGTCAATGGAGATTCGGTATCTGGAAGGGCCGATTTTATATCCGAATTTGAAATCGATTTTTCAGTCATTTCTAATTTCCTTCACCTAGAATATCCATTAATGCTACGTATTTACCGGAGCGGAGTACAAGTTTGTTTTCAGTTAAAACTCACAGGGTCTATGTCGATAAACCAACCCCTTGGCATTTTTCCCTTTCCTTCGTTGTTCACAGTAAAATATGCTTTATCTAGGAGCGACCTTGGATTAGGCCCTCGCAAGATAATTTGCCAGCGGTAGCTACCGCGTACCCTCGATGGAAAGGCCGGAGTCGGTCCAATTACGTCAGTATCGGAAAGTCCCCATCTTGATTGTTGATTCAAAATCGTTGCGGAAAGATTAGTTGCTTCCTGTTCAGCTATCGCTTTATTAGTATGTTGATACACAAGCCTAATCAGCTTGCTATAGGGTGGGTATGCATACACTCTTCTGTAATTTGACTCAATTTCAAAAAACGACAGATAGTCCTGTTTCGCAGCAGCAACGATGGCATAATGCTCCGGCTGGTAAGTCTGTATTATTACTCTTCCGGGATACTCTCCTCTACCTGCTCTACCCGCCACCTGACATAAAACTTGAAAGGCTCGCTCTCCAGCTCTGAAGTCAGGTATTCCCAGTCCAATATCAGCTGAGACCACCCCAACCAATGTAACTCCTGGTAAGTGATGACCCTTCGCAATTAGCTGTGTTCCAACAAGGACCTGAGAAGATCCTGATCGGAACGTTTTGAGAATGTTTTCATACTGGGCTGTATTTGTAGCTGCGTCACGATCCCATCTTATTACGTTAACTTCTGGAAACAGTTCACGAATTCTATCTGTAACAGCCTGAGTACCAATTCCGTATTTACCGAGTGAGGTCGATTTACACGAAGGGCATTCAAAAAATAGACGCCTACGCCGGCCGCAATAATGGCAAGCCAGTCTTTGATCGTCGCTATGGTAAGTGAGCGCTATATCGCAGCTCCTGCATTGCAGCACGTGCCCGCATGACCGGCATTGACTGAAAGAAGAAGTTCCTCTTCTGTTCAGAAAGAGGATTATCTGCTCACCTCGACTAATAGTTTCATCAATGGCGGAATGAAGGGAATCACTAAATATATCTCGATTCCCCTTTCGCAGTTCTTCACGCATATCAACTACTTTAACTGAAGCCAAGTCACCCATCGATTCACTGTGTTGAGATCTTGCCTCAGGCAGGAATCTTTCAGTCAACTTCGCAAAACGGTATCTTTCTCTCCTGGCTCTTAGATACGACTCTATATCTGGTGAAGCAGATCCTAGGATAACTGCGGCCCTTGTTATCCCAGCCAACTGCATTACCACATCACGAGCGTGATACTTGGGGTTGGACTCATTTTGCTTGTACGTCCATTCATGTTCTTCATCTATTACAACAAGTCCAAGATCGGGTTGAGGTGCAAACACCGCTCCTCTTGAACCTATTACAACGCCATACTCTCCGTCACGGATTTTCCACCATTGATCGAATCTTTCTCCCAGTGAAAGCCCGCTATGCATAACAGCGATCTCTCCTGGAAACCGGGACGCGAATCTCTCGATTGTCTGAGGGGTGAGGGCAATCTCGGGAACGAGAACCAGCGCCTTTTTCCCTTGCTCCAAACAATGCTGGACAGAATCTAAATAAACTTCTGTTTTCCCACTTCCTGTCACTCCATAAAGTAGTATGGCTCTCGGATTAACGTGAGGCTTATCCAACATCTCAACTATCACTTCCAAAGACGACTTTTGTTCGTGGGTAAGTTTGACGGGCAATGCTGTTTTATAAGTTCGACCTTCAAGAGGTTCTCTAAATCGCCGCTCTCTCCGTTGCTCAATAAATCCCTTATCGAGCGCGGCTTTGACGACCGTTGATCCAAATCTATTCCGGGCTTCTATCATCGTAGAAGGGGCCTTGTCAGAATCGAGGGAAGCGACCAATTCCTTCTGCTTAAATGATCTGCCGAAGGAATTGTTTCTCAGTGTTTGAATCCCTAGGTCAGTGGCTAACGGGACGTAAGAGAAGCGAGGCTTAACAGGGGATTTCTGCAATGCGGCTTCCCTATCCAGTAACCCGAGATCGACTAACTTTCTCGCAGCAGATCGAGCATTTTGTCCGAATCGTAATATAAGTCGGTCAAGTCGGACCCTGCCAGCAGAGTATACGTGCTCCAAAATATCTTGTTGGAAGTCACTTAATCTAGTTTCTATATCCCGGCATATTTCGGTTGCTCTATTTTGGGAAGATAACCAAACGAAGTTACGCGTTCTTCCTCCTGGTGGAATCATTAAAGCAGCCGCCTCAAAAAGCGTGCACATATAATGTTCGCTAATCCAACGTGCTAGGGATAATCTCGTCTCATCAAGGAAAGGTTGTTCGTCTATCAGGGCCAACACATCACGGGTATTTTCCACGCTGGCTACGCTACCTACGGAAAAAACTATCCCTTGCAGGATTTGTTGACCAAAGGGTACAAGTACAGAGTGCCCTTCCGATAACGATAAGTCCCTGGGCACAGAATAGCTGAATGTACTACTGTGCCCAGTGGGGGAGTTTACCGCTATCTCTGCAAATTCCAATGACTTCGCTCGACCGAACTCGTAACGCGACGCGTATCAAGGTACGTCGGATAAACACTTGGAGCCTGACAAGTTAGCATCTTGACAAGCAAAATTTCCCTCGACGCGAGAACTAAGTTCTTCGGTCTTCTTTGATCCGAGCAGCCCTGCCAGACCTGCCCCTAAGATAATACAAACGGGCTCTCCGTACTTTACCTCGGCGGGACACTTTTACGGATTCGACGTTGGGGGAGCAAACTAAGAATGTTCTTTCAACTCCAACCTGATTGGAAATTCTACGAACCGTAAAGGTTTCCCCTTGGCCACTACCGCGTCGCCTGATCACAACACCCTCGTACCCTTGTGTTCTAACCCTTTCGCCTTCAACTACTCTTACATTAACCCTCACTGTGTCACCGGGACCAAAGTCCTCTATGTTAGGGTTTTTTTCTACTTGTATAAGGTTGTGGGCATCCATAATACGATCGTCCGGTATTTATCTACTCTCTCTAACAATTGTTTCGAATAAATAGCAAAGCAGTATTTTAACGTAACAAACCTGACTAAGACAATACGTCCTATGCTCAAAATCGGTAATGCGAATGGATAATCCAATAGGATACGGTAAGTTTTCAGAAACGAGAGAGAGATAAAATTCCACTCTATCCTCGCCTTTTTCTTCTTCTGTGTCTAATGAGGACAATACTTCCTCTATATTTTGATAAGATAAACTGTGTAATCTTAGAATGGTCAACAAAAGACCAATTCATTCGGGGGTGGCTTTCATGCCGTTCAGATTCGGACCGATGGAACTGATAATAGTCCTCGTCGTGGTATTGATCATATTTGGGGTTGGAAGACTTCCTGAGATCGGCGGAGCTATGGGCAAAGCTATTAAAGAATTTCGTACAACTCAGAAGAACGAATTAGATAGTTCGGACGAAGAGAATGAGGTTGACGGAAGCAGAAAAAGTTAGTCCAACACATTCAGCATAGTTTCCTGTGAGAGAGCTGCATTTTTAACCAGAGTGGCCCGAAATCTTCCTCAGTTAACTATTGCGGCCCCTCATACGGGTCCCCACTTTTGAGAGCAACACGCCCACTTCATAAAGGACTATGATTGGACCTGCTACAAAAGCCTGATTTATCGGATCTAAAGTTGGTGTGATAATAGCACCCAGAACGAATGAGATGACAATAGCCCAGCGCCTATTCCTTGCAAGAAACTCCGGACTCACAACTCCGATTCTTGATAAGAAAAAAAGAATGATAGGCAGCTCAAATACGATCCCCATCCAAAAAAGCAATGACAGCATTAAGTTTATATAGTTCCCGATCCTAATCATCGGAGTAGCGACATTACTGCCAAAAGTAAGAAGAAATTTCACGGCAGGCGGAAATAGCATGAAGTATCCAAAAGCGGAACCAGCCAGGAAAACAAGTATAGTAATCGGCATTAAGAAGTAGAGGTACCGCTTTTCCGTTGGGTTCAAACCTGGAGCAGAGAACATCACCATTTGCCAAAGTAGAAAAGGGAGCGACCCGAATATACCACCGAACAGGGAAGCCTTCATAGCGATCCCTATGAACTCTGTTAATTCGGTGTAGACAGGTTTATTTTGGGGTAATTCTGTAAAGTTTCCCGCTGGTGCCATGAGAACCTGAAGGATTTGCTGGTGAAATATGAAAGCGATTACAGTCGTTAAAAAAACCACCGCAGCCGACCATGTCAGCCTTCTCCTTAGTTCTGTTAAATGGACCCTTAGGGTTTGACGCTCCATTACTTAGCTTTACTTTCACCTGTAGTTTCATCAATCTGGTCTGTGTGGCCATCAACCACGACCTCTCCAGTTGATGAACGATCGTCTAATCCAGAAGGAACGGGTCCTGATCGGTTAAAAGGAATAGGAGGGTCTACATTTGAAGGCTTTAAAACATTTAATTGATCTTGAGTATTTTCTTCGCTTCCAAGGCGATGATCCTCATTAAACTCCTTTATTACCGAAGACCTTTCGTAGGTATCTTCTTTTGATTCAGATTCCAAATCTTCTAGATCAACACGTGGAATCTCTTCAACTATACGGCGCATTTGACCAATTGCTTTTCCAAGCATTCGTGAAGCTTCAAGCATCTTTTGGGGGCCAAGTAATATAAAAGAAACTAGGAGAATCACCAGAATCTCCATAGTACCCATTCCCATCATAGCGATTTGCCTGATTCGCCCAAATCCTTTGTATCACGAGACAAAGTTTGGAAATTTCTTGAGTCAGGCCCAGAACCACAGGGAATCCGTTGCATGTCGAAACCGATGTCTGCCAACTGCAAGGACAGAATACAAAGCGGTAACCCAACTACTGAAGTGTAACAACCGTAGAGTCTACTCACAGGGTCAAAACCTTTGTGTTGAATCGCATAGGCTCCCGCCTTATCCATAGCATCACCAGTTGCGATATATTCACCAATCTCTGAATCTGAATAGTTCCTCATAGTCACTGATATTGCAGAAGTTTTGGTCAGGACTTTATGCATATCAGGGGAAACTAAAGTTACAGAGGTAATAACTTGGTGGGTTTTTCCTCTGAGAAACCTCAACATAGACCCTGCTTCTAATACATCTGAAGGCTTCCCGAGTATAACGCCTCCCAATGTAACTACTGTGTCTGAACCAATCACCAACCTATCGTTTCCTACAGCCGTCGCTGTAGAAAGCGCTTTTAGCCTAGACATCCTATCAGCATAACGAGATGGATCTTCCTCAGAATACGGCAATTCTTCTACCCCAGAAGGCGCGCAACTTTCAAAAGGTATCTTGAGTCTGGCAACAAGCTCCCGTCTCCTCGGTGACGTGGAGGCTAGTAGTATGGCAGGCGGCGGTCTGTAAAAGGCCATGGTGAGCTAGTATTGTTTTTGGCCTTAGATTCTAAACTATAAACAGATGCTAGGATTGCAATCGGAAAATTAACCTTCGAACTGTAAACTCGCCACACATTCAACGTGGTACGTCTGAGGAAACATATCGACAGGTTGCGCAACTTCAACTCTGTAACCCCCTCGTACAAGGATGTCCAAATCCCTCGCCAAACTTGACGGATCGCAGGAAACATAAGCAATTTTGGCAGGTTGAGATTTCATCACTGCGTCTAAGGCATCGGGGTGACAACCGACCCTAGGAGGATCTAGTATTAGGGCATCGATCGGATAATTCAGATCCATTAGAACTTCTTCTGATTTTCCCAAAATGTAGTCAATGTTTCCTATGTCCGAAGTACCGATTCTTCCATCCTCGACAGCCGCCGCCGATTCTTCAATGGCGATTACTCTTTTTGATCGAGGAGCTAGAATCGCCGCAAACATGCCCACCCCAGCATATGCATCAACAAGGGTTTCCCTCCCACTTAACTGCAGGTAGTCTCCTACTAAATCAATCATCTGTTCCGCTTGAAGCGTATTTACCTGAAAGAATGAGGGAGAAGCAACCCTAAACTGCCTGCCTTTCATCTTCTCTGTGTACCATTTCTGGCCTGTGTCAAAAGGTATGTCTGGATTCAGAAGCGTTGGCTGTATTAACCGATCCCTCGTAGTGAATCCTACTCGCACTGAAACATTCGTAGTCTCATCGGCCTTATCCTGAAGGCCATTCAGTGTCTCGTTTATATCGGGGGCCATTAACAAACATTTATCGATTCTTACAAATCGGCGGGTAATGCGGTTGGAAAATCCAAGTTGGCCCCCGAATCGAACGGTGAATCGGGCATGGTTACGATAGAAAAACTCGTCCGGTGCCGGACGAGTCGAGAGAACATCAACCCCTTTTAGAGAAGCGAATTTTCCGAACTTATCAGAAAGGATTCTTTTTTTTAAATCAAGCTGATGGGGATATGAGATATGCTGCCATTGACATCCACTACACATCCCAAAGTATGGACACGGAGGATCCACCCGGTATGGTGATGATTCAATAACTTCCACAACGATGGCTGAAGTCATTTCCTGTCGTCTACGACGGTAGCGATAAATCCTTGCCTTAACCAGCTCCCCTTCTATGCCGCCAAAGACACTAATTGATCCGTCTTCAAAGTCGGCCAACACATCTCCAAGGTCACCAACCTGACCAAGGCGCAGCTGAGCGTATTCTTTTCTTTTATCATCCGTTCGAAGAGGGTCGGTCATATTCTCGATTTATCCTGACTCAAGAAATCTTGCGAAGCGAATTTTTGTTATTCATGTTACAGCAGTATTTTAGAGTTTATCGGACTTTTTCAGAAACCTGTTCCAGTGAGGACATCTGTTAAGATTCATGGGGTGACTTTATCAATAATTCGAGGGGCGAACTAGGCTAATATCTATTCATGACCACACAAGGCAGATTACCAAAATGGCTTAAAGTCAAGATGCCGGGAGGGCCTAACTACACAAAGCTGAAAGGCCTTATGCGGGAAAGCGATCTTCACACAGTTTGTGAGGAAGCGCGATGTCCAAACATAGGAGAGTGTTGGGAAAGACAAACAGCAACATTTATGATACTTGGAGATACATGCACAAGAGCCTGTACTTACTGTGCTGTAAATACAGGAACACCGTCTGGCCTTGACTTGGAAGAGCCAATCAGGCTTGCTAGAACTGTAGTAAATCTTTCGTTAAAGTATGTCGTTATAACGTCCGTTAACAGGGATGACCTACCAGATGGTGGCGCATTTGTCTTCGCCCAATGCATTAAGCAAATTCGAAAGAGCCTACCTTCATGTAAAATCGAGGTGCTTACACCGGATTTCCAAGGCAATCTGGACTCTCTTCAAGTAGTTATGGATGCAGGTCCTGACACTTTCAACCACAATATCGAAACTGTTAGGCGCGTATTTCCCCGAGTGCGAGCCAAAGGCGACTTTGACCTTTCTCTTAAGATACTGTCTCAAGCAAAGGATTTCAACAGAACTGTAGTAACTAAATCAGGAATGATGGTGGGCCTTGGAGAAACGATTGATGAGATTGTTCAAACAATGGAGGATCTCAGGAAAGTAGACTGCGAACTTCTAACTATAGGTCAATACTTAAGACCATCTCAAAAGCACGCGCCAATTTCCAAGTGGTATACGCCTAAGGAATTTAAGGAGCTTAGAAAACAAGGCGAGAGCCTAGGATTCAAAAATGTAGCTTCGGGACCATTGGTCAGAAGCTCCTACCACGCAGATGAGCAACATGAATCTGCGTCTTTGATGACTGCCATCAAATAACCGGAACACTGCAACCAGACCTAAGTCTTAAGAAAGGTTAACAAGTTAACTAGGCCATCGAATTTGGCGCGTTCAATCAGAGGAAGGCAGTTTCCTTGGCTGCTGAAGTTCCATTTCTTCGCCATGACACTGGACCACGCCCTCCCCGGCCTTTGTGCAAAGCACCGTTGTGCCGCAAGTGTCACATTCATATCTTCTACCAAGCTGATTCGACATACACTGGATCCTTTTGCCCTAACGATTCGGTCATTTCTGTGCCATTGGCGTGCCGCAGCACTCGATTGTACCCTCGGCACCACGGGTGACTACGAATTCAGCTCCGCATTTCGCACATGAATAACGCTTCCCGGTCTCATTTGCCAAGTGAATCGCTCCTATCTGAGATAGCCGACATACTAATTACTACAGGTAAATAAGAATAATAGAAAACGTAATTAACAAGATCAACGAGACATTGATGTCTTTTACGCGCGACCAATTAACCCATTTTCAATAATTGACATTACTTGTTAAAGCTCGTCTATCACTGCTTGCGCGGACTCGTAATCCCTCATCCCTCCCCTAAGAATAGGAGGAACAAGATAAAAAGTATCGAACCCATAATCAGTATGTTCGGAAATGATCTGCAGCGCAATTTCGAATCCTGATCTCCCACGTTCCAAATCTTCCTGCAGCCAGTCAGGCACGGGTGTAATTGAAACGCTATCTTGCACCTTAACCTGAACGCCCCACATTACAGGTATCTCAAGACGACATCCGGTATCTTTAAAGTAACGCTCCATAAATTTGTGCGGCTGGGAGGTATCAAAAATAGGTTGCGAAAGAAAAAAGTCAGCCCCTGCTGTTACTTTCTTTTCAGTAAGAGGAATCTCTCCGGACCAGTCTCGCGAGAGGTCTATAGTAGCTCCTACGCAAAATCCAGTAGGATATTGCAAGAATCTATCTCTGAAATCGACTCGTGTGTTCATTTGTTTTATGGAGGACACAAACCCACTAGCTGTGAAATCACTTATTGTCTTTTGAGATAGCTTTTCAGAACTATTGAATTCATCTCCCATAACGGATACCACGTTGTCCAAACCGATAAGTTGAGCCCCTAATAAGATTCCTTGAAGGGCCCCCTTATTCATATCTCTAGTCGCCAGGGTAAAGACAGATGGAATACCTGTGTTATTTTGTATCCAATGCGCCACCATGATCGAGTTGGCCCTGACAGACTTTCCGGGATTGTACGCGATTGAGAAGAGATCAGGCGTCAAAGAAAATGCGTCGGATAAAAGTTGAGGTATACCGCCACGAGGGGGTGAGAAGTCCAATACTACAAATGGACGAGACCTTGGTCGTGTAAGAAGTTCTGTGACTAGGGCCATCAGCACAAATCGTCTCAGTTGACTAAAACTAATGTCATTATAGAAAACCTTTAAAACTAAATAAGAGCCCCCATTTGGAGGCTCTTATTTGGACAATCATGAACTTAGGAAGTTAAAAACTACTACTATTTCCAACCAAGAACACCTTCGAGATTAGGGCATAAAGAAACCCTGTGACCCGCAGTACACTTGTACCGCTCCTCCCGTATCTCTCTTCTCTTCCCAGAGAGGGATGACTGAGACATCCCACCGCCACAGAAGGGACATCGTACTCCAAACACGGCTCTATTTCGCACCCTATAGACTTTAACGTGGGTCACTACTTCAGTAAGGGCAGGGAACTCACCAATATATCGCAGTACGTAGCGTGTGCCAGTGCTTATAATACTATTCCTTTCCTGAATAGCTCTCGGAGAAAAATATTCATAATCCACAAATCCACAGCTAAGACATTCCGACTCATCAAAATTTATAGTGAGTCTTGCAGAACATTTCGGGCAATGAATCTTGTTTGGTTTCCCTTCTGTTGCAGGACCTGGAAGCCCGGGAGTGACCCTCCTTGGAACAATTGGCACCCGAGGTTTCGCAGGCGCAAAAGGGTTTGCCGTCTGAATAACCATATCTCATTCCTCCTCACTGCCCAGCTTGGCGATATTCGCTGCGAGCAAGTCTGTTTATAAAGTCCTGAAGAGGGCAGAGGGAAACTGTCCTTCAAAACCATCACGCTATCGTGAAAGTCATTTTCTTATATTTGTCAAAAAAAAGTCAATAGCGTAGACACTGCTTATTTTATATTTTCTTTTTTCTAATTTTTGTATAAAACTTTTGTTCTATTAATAGCTATAAATTCAACCGCCTCCGAAAAATCTGCCATTCGTCATAGCGTTTTCCAGATCACTCGAATCCAGAGATAATCGACCATGTCGACTTGCCAATAGCGATCCAGTGTATCAAATACATATTTAGTTTTAAATTTCAACCAATAGCGGTCATATTCTACGTAGTTCAATAAGGAATTTTTAGGTTGTACTTGACTGGGAACAGATAGTTGGATGTCCTAAGTCATTTCCGTTGACACTTCGGAGGGGGCGTTGATAGGCTTTGGTCAACATTCTTTTTGAAACTTTAACTACAGGCTCACCAAAAATACTTGAGCAATTCTGCAGATCATGACTCAATAGCCAGAATAGGAGACAAGTATGGCTTTTAACATTATTGTTTGCGCAAAGCAGGTGATGGATCCGGAAACCCCTGCTTCCGCTTTCAACGTAGACGAAAACGCGCGAAGAGTCGTACCAGCCCAAGGTATCCCACCCGTCGTAAATGGATTCGATGAAAACGCGGTCGAAGCCGCTCTCAAGATTAAGGAATCTATGGGCGATACGATCGTAACCGTTATATCTACAGGCACCGAATTTGTTATGGATGTTATGAAGAAGCCCCTTTCGATGGGTGCAGACAATATGGTGCTAGTTCAAGACGATGCATGTGCGGATCTAGATGCCTTCAGTACCGTAAAAATTTTGACCACGATGATAGGCCGCCTCGGAGATTTTGATTTAATCATATGCGGGCAACAGGCCTCCGACTGGGATAACGCACACGTACCTCTTGGTATATCTGAAACACTTGAATTGCCATGTCTCACTGAAGTTCGCACCATTGAAATAGGTGATGGTACTGTTACTGTGAATAGCTCAAGTTCGGACGGGTACGAAGTATTTGAATCGCACATGCCTGCGTTGATCACGGTTAATAATGAAGTAGGTCAACCAAGGTATCCAACACTCCGAGGAATAATGCAGGCTAGCAGAAAGACACCTGAAGTACTTTCAATTGAAGATGTTGGACTGAATAGTAAAGACCTAACTCCTGTAATTACACTAACTGATCTTTTTGTGCCAACCAGTGATAAACAGTGCGAATTAATTGAGGGAGAGGACGATGCTGATACAGGTAGACTTCTGGACATACGTTTAAGGGAAGAAAAGATAATCTAAACTACTATTTGTCTCAGTAGCCTGATTAAGGCAAGGGAGC
>CAZZBP010000060.1:0-13066 GCA_964652755.1 uncultured Dehalococcoidia bacterium | reverse complement strand
ATTCAAGCTTGGATGAATCTCTTCTGGTTCATGCCTCCACTGTTTTGAGGAAGTGAAGGGCCCATTCTCGTTTTTTGTTTCAGCGCACTTTTTGAATACGGAATATGTGGCATCACCTCCCACCATAGAACAGCTATAGCTGTTCTATGGACTTTCCAAGAGTATTCCAAGGAGAAATGGAAAAATAGTTTGCCTCACGGATTGCTGTTCTAATCATTCGGATTGGCGATTTAATATCAAATTTCCCCAAACACCATTTCCTAGACTTTGTATCCTCCATCCACACTAATCGGTTGTCCTTTTATGCCAGAGGATTTTGGAGAGGTCAACAACGCTGCGATAGGAGCCGATTTCTCCAGTTCGAGAATTCTTTCTTGTAGGTTCCGCGAGGCTGGTCAGAGGTAAGCTTCGTTGGTATCTTTTCCTCGTGACTTGCCCATAGGTTCCAAGCCCACTAATGCAGTGTTCGTACAGCCAGAGCACAAACAGCTGACGATAATATGCTCACTTATTACTTGAACAGCCAGTGCTTTTGTGAATCCAAGTTCAGGTAGGACAGGGGACTTGCAGGGACTTCTCAACACATCGCCTAGTACAATTCCTAAACTGGGAGCTCAGGTTAGAGTCCTGCTACGGGGACCACTTCTTTTCAGGTACGAATTCTGCTCTTTCAGTGACTGCAATTGCCAATTATTGTCGTCGAATGGGGAGTTTGATAGTAGCCCAGTTAATTTCACGTCGTCAATAAAACATCAAGTTTTGAGACCGTCTCTTCCTGGAGGTTTGGATCGGAAAGAGGATAAAGGTCTGTGGAAATACTAATGTTTGAATGCTTGAGGGACGGTCATTTTATATAAAATCATAGGAAGAATAACCCTTAAACTTTAAATTTTGGTACTTAGAATCATGGAAAAAATAAAAATTATCTTGGACACTGATCCGGGCAACGACGATCTTATAGCCATTATAGTGGCATTGAAATCGGATTTAATCGACGTGCGTGGACTTACTATCGTGGGAGGCAATACATCTCTTGAGAACACGGCTAATAACGCCCTAAGTTTATTGGACTATATGGGTCGGGGCGATGTCCCAGTTTATGTAGGGAACCCGAGCGCATTGAATGAGGTCTCAACCTCGGTTGAGGAATTTGACGAATTCATATCCCACAGAATCGAAATTCACGGTGCGACCGGTCTACATGTTGAACTACCGGAGACTTTTTTAAAGCCGAAAGCAATGCATGCCGTAGATTTTATTATCAGAGAGGCTGAATCTAATAAAGGAGAAATCGTTCTCGTTCCTGTAGGCCCGCTAACAAATATAGCCGAAGCGATCAAGAAAGAACCAAGGTTAAAACAATGGGTACGATCTATTCATATTATGGGTGGAGCACTGGAAGTTCCAGGTAATGTTACCGACTATGCCGAATTTAACATTTATTGTGATCCAGTGGCTGCAAACTATGTTTTTTCATCCGGAATAGAGATTAAATTGTGCGGGTTGGATATCACAAGAGGAACCTCTGTCAGAAAGGAAGAAGCCGATTGGATTCTCGGCAGTTCTTCGGAAGAGAAGTTAATTAGACAACTTATCGTTGCTGTGTTTGAAAAAAACCCGAAAAGAGAATCATTTAGTTTGCATGACCCTGTGGCCGTCTTATCTGTGTTGCATCCAGAATTAATTGAATGGAAGATGTTTAATGTTTCAGTTGCATCAAGTGGACCTGAATTTGGAAGAACCATTGGTAGTGTCGCCGAAGACGGATTAGTTGCTGTTGGTGTCAATATCAATGAGCAGAAAGCAAAGGAACGAGTCGCTGAGATTTTGGCGACTTAATCAAATTTTCACTTCTTGATGAATCGAGAAAGTTGGCTCTTTCAAGGTATTAGAATTATCTATCTATCTAAATTACCAATTATTGGCATCGAATTTGGTTTTTGACAACGACCTGGCCGAGTTAGGATTTTTCGACTTATGAAATTTTATTTAGGCGGGGAACTTTCGTTTTTATTAGGCTCGGCAGATCGACTTTTTACCCTTTTCGCCAGTGCTATTACTGGCTAACCGATCTGGTACATGAAATTTTGCTTGGTATAGATTTGCGTAGCGACTCAATGTATTCGACTCCGAATTCGCAACAAGCACCGATTATTTGAACTCCTTGATCAACCCATGTTTTTGCGGCATTTGTAAAATCATCGATCGATTCTGATGGGGTTAATAGCCTTTGAATAGTTGTCACCTTGCAGTGGTCTTCTTTTTTGTTCCGAGAACATTAAATCTGTTTCGAACAAGCACGGGCCCTTACATGTTCGAAGGCGGCGAGGTTGGGAGAAATGTCTCTCGAAACCCTCCAAACCCCTTTCCAAAGGGTCATACGTATTAAGAGATGCTTCCTTGATGGGTACAGATACTGACTTCTATTGACGACTGTCACGATGTTTTGGCAGAAACCTTTTTGGAAATTTGGCTACTACTGAATAGAGAATGTCCACCATATTTGCCAACCTGACTTGAGCCACCTGTGAACAAAGTTGGTATCCAGTCATCCTGTCAATACCAAAGTCTTGTTCGAGCCATAATATAAGTTCATAAAAGGCAATCCGGGCAGCATCTTCCATAGGTCGAGCACTACCTACCGCCATAATAAATTCATCAGATTCAATTCTAGGAGTGCCAATAAGTTTTTTCTTAATCAAGTCGAATGTAAAGGTCCCACGTGTTGGGATCTCGGTGGCAACTCCACAAACCTCGCCATCACCCTGAGCAGCGTGTCCGTCCCCGATATGGAAAAGAGCACCTGGAACGTTGACTGGCAAAAATACCTTATTGCCAGGACAAGCATCCGCAGCGTCCATATTACCGCCGTGAAATCCAGGTGATAGTGATGATATGGCTTCGATTTCTGGGGCTGTTCCGATTGTGCCATAGAACGGCTCGTACGGAATGGTCTGAATATCTAATTCCTCCGAAAAAGTGATACGTCCGTTATTAATTGGATGGAGCATGACTTTTGCCGGTAGTGGCGGTTGTAATGTTCGCGTGAACACGGTACCGCATAAACCCCCGAAATCAGGTATGAGTGCGCTAACACCGTAGTCCCTAGTCACCTCGATGTCATGTATGGTTACTACTAGGGTATCGCCTTTATCAGCCCCTTCGATGTAAATAGGTCCTGCCAATGGGTTGACGAATGGGAGGGTAATTACTTCAGTAATGTCATCTTTTGCTGAGGTAATCTGATTGCCGAATGCATCTACCGTTTCGATGGTAACCGTCTCACCTACGCTTACCGTTGCCACAGGTTTAGTATATGGCCCTATTACGTATACGCCTTGCCCGATTGAAGCTGATATATTCTGCATTTACGATTCTCCCATGAAGTACTGTATATGGTGAGGACTTCCGTTTATGTGGTAATAAACTACTGCGTGCTCATCGAGAGTGTCGAATTCTGTTTGTTATAACGAGATCAGGTCGCAGGTACATATAAGTAATATAGGAGAGGCCCTATTTGAGATTAAAATGCCCTTAATGCCATTTCCTAGACTGGGCACGGAGGCTCGAGTCCTGCTATGGCCCCCACCTATCTTCAGCCATGACTTCCCGACGGGTTGTTTTATACCTCAGTTATTTCTTAGACACGATACTTTGCGGATTGAGATTGCCGATTCGGCCACTCTCCGTGCCGGCGCTGTTGTCAATCACTGCGTTTACCAATGTCGGTTTTCCTGAATCCATAGCCTCGTTGACTGCACGGCCCAATTCATCTGGAGATGTCACTTTTACGCCAATGCCGCCGAACTCCTCTATCATCTTATCGTAGCGAGCGTTTTCAACGAACACCGTTGTAGCAACGTCTGTGCCGCCGGTGGGATTTGTGCCTATACCTCGATAGATGCCACCATTATTGAAAACGACCACACAAACAGGCAATCTGTAACGGCAAATTGTTTCAATTTCCATCCCCGAAAAACCGAAGGCGCTATCACCTTCGATCGCGAGCACCGGTTTGCCCGTCTCCACGGCGGCCGCAATGGCAGACCCCATACCAACTCCCATAATACCCCATGTCCCCACGTCCAGCCGCTTCCTGGGTTTGTACATATCGATAATTGTGCGGGCAAAATCTAGCGTGTTTGCTCCTTCATTTACGAGGATTGCGTCCGGTCGCTCTTTGATAATGGCACGCAGAGCCCCTAGAGCTCCGTGAAAATCCATTGGGTCGTTTCTATTTTGTAGTCTGGGCGCCATCCTTGCGATATTGGTTTCTACTTTGGATTTTATTCCATCGGTCCAGGCGATTGCTGGCCGTGTCCAGCTGTCTTCCACACTATTAAGCAAGGCTTTGATGCATGAGCCGATGTCACCGACCACTGGGGCCGCGATCTCGACGTTGCTATCCATTTCCCTAGGTTCAATATCGACCTGTATGAACTTCTTCGGATTATCGCCCCAGGTAGCGCCCTTACCATGAGACAGAAGCCAATTTAGGCGGGCTCCGACGATCATTATGACGTCGGCTTCTTTTAGCGCCATGGACCTGGCAGCAGCAGCTGACTGAGGATGGGTGTCTGGTAATAGGCCCTTAGCCATGCTCATTGGTAGGTATGGAATTCCACTTTTCTCCACCAATGCCCGAATGTCGTCATCTGCCTGCGCGTAGGCAGCTCCTTTTCCGAGAATGATCAGAGGACGTTTAGCTGATTTGAGCAATTTCAAAGCACGATAAACCGATTCTGGATCGGGAATTTGTCGTGGGGCGGGATCAATGACCTTGACTAGTGATTTGGCGCCTGCATCGCCATCCATGACTTGAGCAAGGAGTTTCGCCGGTAGGTCTAGGTAAACTCCGCCCGGGCGTCCGGAAACGGCCGCTCGGATGGAACGTGCAATTCCGATCCCGATGTCTTCCGGATGAAGTACTCGGTAGGCAGCCTTGCAGAGCGGTTTTGCAACGGCGAGCAGGTCCATCTCTACGTAGTCACCCTGCTGTAAATCGACGATCTCACGCTCGGAGGATCCGCTAATCAGGATCATTGGAAAGCAGTTGGTTGTCGCATGGGCTAGGGCGGTAAGGCCGTTGAGAAAACCTGGTGCTGACACGGTTAAACAAATTCCGGGTTTTTTCGTAAGGAATCCCGAAGTTGCTGCCGCGTATCCTGCGTTTTGTTCGTGCCGAAATGAAAGAATCCTCATTCCAGATGCTTGCATCATGCGGCCCAAATCCGTAATCGGGATTCCTGGCACATTATAAATCGTGTTGATATCGTTTAGTTTTAGAGCGTCGATGATGAGATGAAATCCATCAGTCAGTTCTCTGCCCTCAGTTGTTTCTTCGTCTTTTACTGGAGCTGTTGCGTCAGTCATCTCTTCCCCCTATGAGAAATATGTCATTTACGTTCCTTTGTAAGTGAGACAAAAATAATCTAAATGGTTCTAAATGTCGAAAGAATAATTATGCCCACACTTCTGTACATTTCCCCCTAGATCTGACCCCAGAAACCCAAATCCCTGCGGCGCTGGATCAAATCGAGAATTGGAAGAACCTCTACAGGTCCTAAACCTAGGTGGTATTCGAAATGTTCGGCGATGTCTTCATAAGCATCGGCCTCAACGATTCCAAATAGTGTGTGAGATGTCTGGTACCCCCATGCCCCTAGGACTTTCACTTTATCGCTGCCCTCCACCCATGCACTCCTGGATTTCATTGTATCTTTTCCATCCGTAACGAATCCGCAAGTAGTGTGGTCATGTTGTGCTGTTATATGAAAAAGCATTATCTGCTCCTCTGCTGATGGTTTCATTTTGCTGAAACAGTTTGCCCTATCAACCTTTCTAGAGGCAAGCTACATATTCGATGATTGCGAAAATACCGAATAAATGCCTTCATTGGCAACCCTGCCTTATATTCGAAGGAATAAATCTTGAACGAGCCGAACACCTTGGGGAGCACCGAGGCCGGACAAAGGGTTCGTGGAATCTCTATATCCATTTGCGAAAGAGATCCCGCTCGCAGGTACTTGAGAAGTCGCTCATAATGAAGCAAACAAAGCCTGGTGAACGACATAACAGTGCTTTAGAGGATACTATGGCTTGACTTCACGGGAGTCAGATGTAGCGAAAGGTACATTCAAATCACACGCGGTATTTTTTATTAGGTGCCTGATGCAGTCTCAGACCCTTTTGATCTTCGCAAGACGATTACGCCTTGAACGGACCCTTACAGTAATGCAATATGTGCGGGTTTGAGTCTCTGTAAAAGTGCTATTTCCGACCTAGGATGGATGCTCAGCCCTATGGAGACAGGGCGATTAGGAGGAGGCCGGCAACTATCATAACGGAGCCTAGTAAGCGGCCCGCTCCGAACGGCTCTTTCAGAACCAGGGTTCCTATGAGTACAGTGACGACGATTCCTATCTCTCGAGCTGGAGCGACGTAACTCACACGGGAAAGGGAGAAGGCCGTTAGCACCAGCCCATAGGCCAAAAACGTGAGGCCGCCTGCTACCAAGATAGCAACCAAATTGTGGCGTAATTCGTGCCTGATTACGTTGAGTTTTCGTTTAGCCAGGACGTATGGGAATAGGCCTATAGCTGAACCTAAGGTCATCAGATACATGTAGAGAAAAGGTTGGACGTGACGGACACCACCCTTGTCTATAATAGTGTAGGCGGCAATTGTGAAGCCAGTTAGGATTGCGAATCGGGTACCGGGATTCCTGAATAAGTCCAAGGGATGTCGGGCCAGCCGGCGGAAATTCCCCCACCAAGAAACGGTATATATGCCAGCAACTATTACAGCGATACCGGCAATTGCTGAAGTGGCAATGGTTTCGCCGAGGAATACTACGGCCAGGATTGGTACCAACATAGGTCCCATGCCTCTGGCAATAGGATAGACCAGAGAAAGATCACCTTCAGTGTAGCTGCGGCCCAGCAACCCGAAGTAAAGTATATGCAGTACTATGGTTGCCGTAACGAACCACCAACCCACCGGCTCTATAGGATTTTGCCAGGCCAGTATCACGCCCAACGGAGCCAGTAGTACACTGGCTGCAACCAGCAGGCCCCAGATGAAGACTTCATTGTCTTCCGATCGCTTCAGCAGGAAGTTCCAGCTTGAGTGGGCAACCGACGCTAGCAGTACCAGAGTGAGTGCAAGTGAAGTCATGGGACAAAGTCTAGCATTGGGATAATGGTTTGCCATAAGTCACTTCGGCTCTGCGGTCTGGTGGGACATGAAAGAGTAATTCCTAACTGCTAGGTAGTTACAGACCGAGGAAATTAAGATGTTGAGGTTAAGGTTGAAAACTTTCACTTGTATCCTGCCTTTTCTGCCTTCAGTATTCTTTTGACAAGTTGGTACTGCCGGTAGTTGGTACTCGCCAAAATGTTTAATACAGACGTTTAAGGTGGACATATTGAATCAAAGCACGGATGTGGCAATTGTTGGAGGTGGCGTAATCGGGTGTGCTATTGCTTACCAGCTTTCTAAAATGGGGATCAATTGCACAGTGTTTGAAAAGAATAGATTGGCTTCAGGTGCCTCTGGTGCGACAGCCGGAATGATAGGACCTATATGGCACATTGCCCAAACACCAGATCCTTATTTCCAGTTGGGAATGCGAAGTTTGGAAATATTCCCCAATTTAGTTAAAGAGCTTGAAGAAGCAGGGATTGATCCCGAGTTTCAACAAACAGGGGCTGTTAAAGTGCTGTTTGATGAAATTGATGACGCCGTTTTACTGGACAACCTTAAATGGCAAAAAGAGCTTGGAATTGGGGTTAGATGGATTGACCGGAAGGAACTTAATAATAGGGAACCTGAAATAACTGAAAAAGCCGTGGGTGGCGTATTCTCGCCCAGGGACGGAAGCATTGTGGGAGTATCGTTCGTCAATGCTCTGGCACATGCAGCGACCAGGCTAGGAGCCAGGTTTTTTGAGGACGTCGAGGTGATGGGATTAGAGATTAACAAAGACAAAGTTATCGGAATCAGAACTCACACAGGAATTTACCATGCTGATCACACAATCATTTGCGCAGGTCCTTGGAGTGGTATTGTTCAACGCTGGCTGCCTTATTTGATTCCAGTTCGGCCGATTAAAGGACAGCGAATACTTCTTCGCAAATCTGGATTTCTACCCAAAAGCACGGTGCAGGGCATAGTGCCTCAGAAGGATGGCTCCGTACTTTCTGCTGCTACTAGAGAAGAAGGTTATTTTGATCAAGTCGTAACAGGTGAAGCTATTTCCCAAATGGTTGTAAAAGCGAAAGAGGTATTTCCAATCCTGCATGACGCAGCATTTGTTTCTGCCTCTGCTGGTATCAGACCGGGAACACCTGACGGAATGCCAATTCTTGGACCTCTACCTGGCTGGTTTGGTGTGAGCCTTGCATCAGGGCATGATCATGTCGGAATAATGTGTAGCCCGTGTACCGCAGAACTAATGGCAAAATACGTGGCAACTGGTGACTGCTCCCGACTAGCACCGTTTAGTATCGAAAGATTTGGGTTCGTCGAAAACTAGCAACCTACAACCTATGTGAATAGAGGTGAAGCTAAGGGTGCTATTCCAGGTATTTATAATGACGTCGCCGTTTAGGTGTGTAATTTCATTCGCCTTTGAAAAATAGTAGGCGAACGAGTAAATTTACGTTCGCCTCTAACTTTGTCATCAAAGTCTCAAGTTCTTGAGACGCAGGGTCACCCTCGTAATCGTAATGCTCGGAGTTGCGAACGGGAACTCTGAGCATCTGGGTGAGGTCCGACAGTATTCATCCTGATCATCCCTCGCCTGATGACGATGCTTTCATAATCGGCATGAACGCATTGCAGGAAGGAGAAGAAAAAATATTCACGGATTGACTTAAGGAGATTCTGTAAGTATTTTGGTGCCGGATTATTGCTACAATCGGTTGGGCCTGATAACAATAATGTTTGGGGCCCTGTCTCCAGTCGAAACTTACCCGGCGCTGACTTAGGTAGTTAGAACTGATCCTACTTTGGTATCTCCAGGAGTACAGTAGCTCCCATGTCGATATAGTTGTCCCTTAAAGCTGGATCATAGCTTCTATAGGCGAGCCTGACGCCAGTTCCTTCTAGCTGGTTAACAACATATTTGACACAGTCTTCATCAGTTAGGAACGGATGTTCTGGATTGGATTCTCTACTGAAACTTAAATCTGCGGGTCCCCAGGAAACACAATCAACTCCTGGTTTTGCAATTTTTCTCACGTCGGATACTGCGTTAATCGACTCGATTTGCATCCATAGTATCCCGTACGTGTTCCACCAGTTTGCATATGCAATGCGGTCGGTCCCGCGTTCCCCGAAACCCCTAGAAGCTCCTCCAATCCAACTTCTCCTGGCAACCGGCGGGAAATAAAAATGCTCTATCGACTCATCAACAGTAGCTTCGTTTTCAACTTGAGGAACTTCTATCAACGTTGGACCTAAATCTAGGATGTTACCAATGAGGTACGAATGCCGGGTGTGCTTGATCCGGAAATGCATGTCTGCACCAACTTCGTCGGCCATATTACAAAAATCTACAAGCTTTTCTTCTGAAAATGGAGAATGTTGACTATCAAGAGAGAAAAAATCGTAGGGGTACTGATCTAGAATCTCTTTAAGACGATCACTGCTAGTGTCCCATCCAACTATGGCTCCGATTATTATTTCCCCTTCATTAATTCGTTGTTTTAAAGGCTTTTTGTCAGCCATTTTATCCAAATCTCCTTTCTGAATTTTGTGAACATTGTTCGTTACAATGATACTGTAGAACAATCAAGATGATCCTATATTCGTATAGTACCCATTTTGACTTTGGAAGGAAATTAGCAGGCCTAGGTAGGTCGTCTGACTATTGATGGTTGTTGGGAAAAACGTAGAATATCCACCAGCGACTAGGCTATAACTTTGGTTTCCATAAGATGATTTACATGTTATTGGTTCAATCCAAGAAGGCCTGAGAAAATTCGTTGTTATGCTCCCCCAATGGGCAACTCCGCGGGTGATACGTGCTGGTGTTTCTGAGAAATGCGCAGCTATTCCAGTGTGTTTAAATTTACCCCATTCCGGATGTTCGCGTCTTAGACTTCCATTCTGATCATTGAAGAATAGTTCTCTTAAGCTTATTTTGAATGAGATCAGCTTGTTTCTGTGTGATGTCACCACTTTCGAGTGCAGCCTGGATCTTGGCCTTTATGTCTTCAGGGTCTTTGTGGGTTTTCTTGTGCCAACGCCGGAAGCCTTTTTCGGGTAAATTTTGGAGATATTGCAGTTTTTCATCAGCTTGTTCCTGTGTGATTTCACCGCTTTTTAGTGCAGCCTGAATCTTAGCCTGGATGCCTTCCAATAATTTAGCTTTATGTTCACCAGTTCGCCCAGTGAGTTCTTTCTTCACGGGTTCTTCGTTGGAAGGATCTGTGACGCCTTCGTCGGCGAAGATCCTATTGATTCCTATAAGGGAAACTATGAGAGAGAAAACTATCAATAGTCCCAAAATCAAGTTTCTTGTAGCTGTTAATTTCCTGAGGTAAGCCATACCCCACTCCTTATCGTTTGTAAGCACTGGCAAATGGAATGCAAACTTAGATTAAACAATCATAATTATGAAACCCCTGCGGAGTTCTTAAGAATTCTCTAAGAATTTGTACATCTTGTACCAAACTATGTATTTTTCTATTGCTATCTTGGTAGTCGTGAAAGTTGATCCACGATGTCCACACCTACTTTTTCGCTCCAGGCTGCTAGTAGTTGATTTGTGACGGGTCCTGGTGCAAGTTCACCTATTTTTCTACCATCAACATTGCCTACGGGCAAAATGCAATAAGGGGTACTGCATAGGAACGCTTCGTCAGCCGTGTACACATCGTAGGGTTGGATATTGTCTTCTGAAACGGGTATACCTAATGATTCTGCGAGCTCAATTATCGTCATTCGAGAAACGCCCTGCAAAGTGCTTTCCGTCTTTGGAACAATTAATTGCCCTTGGCTAACGATGAAAAAATTAGCACCGATACTTTCACTTACATTTCCGTCCAGATCTAGTAACAAGGGAATGGCCTGAGGATCGACATCTGTTGCTTCAAGCTCAGCTAGTACAAAATTTAATCTGCTGTAGTGCTTCACCTTAGGATCTAGACTCTGTGAGGAGTAACTCCTGGTTTTACTGATCACGACATTGGCGCCTGATTTGTAGGAAGGAGCCCATCGTGGGCTTCCCAGCGGGTCAATAATGATAGCTATAGTCGGATTATCCCCTCGCAGGCCTACCCCGCCGGAGACAATTTGACTAATCATGTAATCGTCCTGGTACTTACGTCTTAACTCTTCATTTCGTTCTACGACATTTAGTGTCGTTAACTCCATCTCTTCAATTGTCATATGGGGGTCAATCCTCACATACTTCAGGGATCTATAGAATCTCTCCAAGTGCTCTCGCAACCTGAAAACCTTACCGTCAAACGTTCGAGATGTGTCAAATACGACATCACCAACCCTAAACCCTCGATCGAGAAGACTCACATTTGCCTTGTCTCTTTCTACAAACTCTCCATTAAGCCAGATCTGATATTCCATTGTTAACCTCACTACCTTTCATTAAAAGTGCGTCGTTTCTCTAATAGACGAAAGTGCATCGCCAGATTTAAATTTTATTCACTCTACCAATAAACCTATTAATTAGATGGGCCCCGAATTCAGGTGCACTGCACATCCACCAGTGTCCTTGATTCTTGAGGACCCCCACCTCTGCCCCGGCGCGAGCGGCAGCTTTTCTTGCAAGTAGTTCTCCGCCGGGGAATGGGTCTTCTGTTGCTACGATAGCTAGACTGGGCTTTACGGCCGCTTTCTTATGAGAGCCAAAGATATCTCCTACGACTGGTTGGGCTGCAGATCTGTAAAGCTCCAAAACACACCTCCTCAATTCATGGTTAACTGCTGAGCCATTTTCTTGGCTATTGGCTCGCTTGTACCGAGAGTGTGGAAGCTCTGGATAGTCTCTATAAGTGTTGCATTTATCATCGCGGATACACTATCTTCTCCGGCCCCTGGCGTTTGCCAGACTTGAGCTCTATCGTGTCATACGTTTTCGGATGTGAACACCCCCATGGTGTCGCTTGCCCGAGAACCCATTAGATCTGGCCGTTCGCATGCTAACCGTACTACACATCCTCCCTCCAATCGTGTCAAATCGGACCTCGGTTGCTCTGTTTTTCAGGATAAACCCAAACCCGTCACGAGCCTCGGAATCAATCTCTGCTGCCCACCTATCCTCTTTAACCGAGTTAGGGGCAGTTGTGTGAAAGTCTACGTATCCGTGATAGTCCCTGTCTGGCAAATATAAAGGAGATGGGCCAGGTGAACTTAATAGGCCATGGGGTATAGACGTGGACGACTCAGGCGATGTTTTTGTCTCTGATTGGGGCAACGACAGAATCAATAGGTTTGGGTCGGATGGAGAATTTATATTTTCTTTTGGCAGTAGTGGAGATGGAAAGGGGATGCTTGATGGGCCCTCGGGAATAGCGGTGGATAAATATGGTGACGTATTTGTAGCTGACACAGGAAACGACAGGGTACAGCTCTTCAATAAGGAGGGCAGGTACGTACAGGAATTTATTGGGGATGCAACGCTGGCCAGATGCGCTCGAGATTACATGCTTACGAATGCCGGGTCCAACAGATTGAGAGATATGGCTGATTTAGAGGTACAGAAAAGATTGAGGAACCCGCGTTCGGTGGCTATTGATGAAAAAGGTAGACTCTATATTCCCGATTATCGTTCATTTCGGGTACAGATCTACCAGAACGAAGTAATACCACTTGATGAAACGCAATTCGCCAAGCCCCGGAGAAGCAGATCTCTTTTGCAAGAGTGATTGAGTTCAATTCGATAATCGCTTATGAGTTTTTTGATGTTTATGATTCCCATATCACTGCAGTCATAATTGGTGGAGGTCGTCATCCTTGCCTTACAGACACAATACCGGCGGTCCAACGATTTAATTTGAGTACAATTGTGATGGGCAGCCTCTAAATTGCCTCGTCACTG
>CAZZBP010000059.1:2451-13785 GCA_964652755.1 uncultured Dehalococcoidia bacterium | reverse complement strand
GGGTTCGGACGTTTCAGCTGCCGTGCTAGGAGTATGTACAGACGATGCAGCGAGAGATGCTATTATGCTGGGGGCGGATCGTGTATATACTGCTTCCCATCCCATCCTTACTGAAAGTCTTGCAGATGGTCAAATAGCCGCACTTGAGCAAATATGTGCCGAAACATCGCCTTTAGCAGTCTTAACTGCTAAGACACCGTTAGGTCGATCAGTAGGTCCTAGGTTGGCATACCGACTAGATTCAGGTGTTGCCCAAGATTGCATGGACGTTACCGGTGACAACACAACGGGCAGGATTACTGTTACTAGGCCTGTTTACGGTGGTAACGCCATGGCTAAATTTACCTTCGCGGACAAGAATCCCCAAGTCGTAGTTCTCAGAGTTAAAGCATTTGAACCGTTGGAGCCGAACCCCGAAAGATCAGGCGACGTGAAGTCCATTGACGTTACCATCGATGATAGCCATATCAAGTCTAAACTCGTAGAGACGGTTAAAGAAGAATCTGAAGGTGTAAAGCTTGAAGACGCTGGAGTCATCATAGGAGGAGGACGTGGATTAGGCGGACCAGAACCGTTCGACCAATTAGAAGAACTAGCTAAGTTATTCAATGGAGCCGTGGGCGCATCTCGAGCAGTTTGCGACGCAGGATGGTTGGACCACTCCTATCAGATAGGTTTAACGGGCAAAACCGTAACGCCGGACATATATATAACAGTTGGAATATCAGGAGCAAGCCAACACATGGCAGGATGCTCTGCTTCAAAGAATATAATCGCTATTAATAAGGACGGCGATGCAAACATATTTAAAGAAGCATCATTCGGAGTTGTGGGAGATTGGGAGAAGGTTCTTCCCTCCTTTACTGCCGCAATTAGAGAATTGTTAAGCTCGTAACCTGCTCCCCTGAGGCATATCCTTAGTAGTTGAGGTTGTATTCTGCAATTTAAGTGTTACTTTTACAACCACGTTCTAAGAAGGCTGCAATCACTGGTCTACTTTGGCAATTTGCTTTCACTGTTTATATATATAAGGTTCTTAAGGAGAGCTACGAAACTTGACAGGCAATCATTTTTTCGACGATCTTGAGGAAGTAAGGAGTGGCATAATCGATGCCGATGTGGTTTCACTTTTTTTCCCTTATTTCGGAAAGACCGTATTAATCGATACTAGAAGCAACGGCGCTGATGGCCCTGCAATCATTCTCACTGATATGGTCCGAAATCCGCAAGAGAGAGTTAAAAGCATGGAGAAGCTGCGACCGGGATTTCCGGACGTGCATAAGATGATTTTGATTCCTTGGGTAAGATACATATACACCCTAAGGGAAAGTGGGATTTGGACCACTATCGTGGAGCGGCTTGAAGAATGTAGCTATTTGGACGCTGAGCAAGCTGCCGATGCTATTTTCCACGAACTCAAGCTTCTTGAGCGGAGAGAATTAATAACTGTCGTCAAAGGATCTACCTACGAGACGATTTGGTCCAGAGACATGTCAAACTAGATACATTTCGTACAGGGAAAGTCACCCGCTAATCTAAATAGAGTAGCCCTATATTCTCCAGTTATAAAGGGGATTTCCTACCCGCTCAGTGCATGCTACCGTGATACTTACACCTTTGTTTCAAAAAAATCGAGGAATTAATAGCCATATCACGAAATGCTAGAGACTACGGATACGCCACACACGTTAATCGGTGTCAATTCCAGTTTCAACGATCAGCATAAAGGAGTACTAATATGCTTGCGTTCCTAGGCGGAACAGGTCCCGAAGGAAGAGGCCTAGCCCTTCGATTTGCACTTGCTGGAGAGAATGTGTTCATTGGTTCGCGAAGTACTGAACGAGGCTTTCAAGCCGCTCAATCTTTGAAAACCATCGCTAAAATCGATGCAGATGGGGGAACGAATGAACAGGCTGCAAAAATTGGCGATGTCATTTTTGCAGCCATGCCTTATGGAGGGCAAAGAGCAACACTTGAATCAGTTAAAGGCTCACTACACGGAAAGATACTTATCAATGTCGTAGCTCCACTTTCATTTAATAGAGGTAAAATCTCAACCATAAAAATTGAGGAAGGTTCAGCAGCTGTTCAAGCTCAAGAGACTGTTCCGGAGGCCAAAGTGGTAGGTGCTTTCCACAATATCAGTGCTGAAGATCTTCTTATTCCGGCCAAAAATATAGATTCAGATGTCATTGTATGCGCCGATGATGAGGTTTCGAAAAGTTATGTCATGAATCTATCTGAAAAAATCGAAAGTATTCGAGGAATAGATGGAGGGGCCCTGGAAAACTCTCGTTACGTGGAAGACCTAACAGCCCTCCTATTAAATATCAACAAAGTTTATAAAGCCCATTCCTCCGTTAGGATTACAGGTCTTTAGTCATTTCAATTGACTCATTACAAATATGACAGGACACCCCAGAATCCACGCCTTCATAGCAGTCCCGCAAATAGTTGTAGCTACAACTATTGTTTTTATTCTGACAATTCTTTGCCCAAAGCCTGTCACACATGGTCAGGTGCACACTGAGGAACCGCCAAAGAAGTTTTTGCATGAGTCTCTGAAGCACGAGATAAATTTCCCAAACGAAGTCACTTTCTTTATAGATGGATATTCTCAAGCTGATCTGAGACAACTTACTTTAAATTATCAAATCGGTGGATCGAAAGTGAGAGGGTATATCTACTCTGAAATCGAACAAGAAATTACTGGTAAGGGATTTTCCGGGGTATCCACACTATCAACGTCAGGTAACTCTTATATTCCGAGTGGTGTGAGGATTAAGTACTACTTCGAGGCCAGAGACATTAACGGAAATCGCTACATATCTTTAACAAAGGAATTTGACTATCTGAATCCCGATTACCAGTGGCACAACACTCAAGTAGGTCCTATGACTATTTTCTGGCACGGATTCCAGCATCTTGACATCGTTAAATCTGCGGAAAAAGCGTATGCAGCGATCCAAGAAGCAGCAGCGATTTCGAATCTTCAAGAAGTAGAACCTTTTAGAGCCGTAATAATAAATAATCCAAGGGAGGCTGCTGAGGCATTCCCTACTGTGAGTAATACGTCATTAAAGGACGGGCTTTACGGAGGATTCGCGTTTAGAGACTACGGAGTCTTCCTCATAGGAGGAATAGGAGCTGATGGTCTTATACACGAGGGCACACATATCGTCATCGGACAGGCTGTCGATTCGCCGTTCAGTAAGATGCCAGCGTGGTTGAATGAAGGCCTTGCAATGTACTTCGAATCAAGTGACCACGGACGGTTGGCCTTCGCCGAACGGGCTTACCTAAATGGTGAACTGATGCCTTTATCATCAATGGGCACAGTACCGGGTAAGCCCCGTGACGTGCGTATTTTCTATGCCCACTCTCAGGCAATTGTGAAACATATGGTTGACAAGTTTGGAAAATCCAAAATGTCCAGGTTATTAGCAGAACTAGAAAATGGGTTATCCATTGATACTGCGGTCGAAAAGACTTACAACATGACCCTTGAGGACCTCGATTCAGACTGGAAAAAGGAAATCCAGCCGACATTCGAAAGAAGACTTATCGTAGACCCTGGAACATTCTGGACCTCAACAATGATGGGTGTAGCTTTCATTTTTGCAGTCACGGTAACTGGAATAAATTGGTTAAGAAAAAAAACCAGGGAGCCTGTAAACCCTGAAGACAGGTTGAGAGAGGACGAATACGAAGAGGGTTACTGGGACAAGTAGACCTTGAATATTTCATTATTCAAATCTGTTGAATAATGAACGGTCATTACAGAAAATCATTCACGTTCTGCTGAAAAAGATCCATTTACAAGGCCGCAAATTAATATGATTGCCTTCCAATATAAGCGGATTAAGAATAACAAGCCTTGAAGTCAATTGAACAAGTCTGTGAGAAACTGAAATCTACACTCATGATAAAAGAATTTAACAAGGAGTTAACACCGCCAGCATGAAAGCAGCCTTTGTCTACGATGACAGGTTATCTCGACATATTCTAAGTGAGTCACATCCAATGAAACCGGTACGACTTCGTTACACGTACGAACTTCTTTCAGCTTACGGTTCGTTTAACGCAGTTGATAGCCTGCTTGTCCCCGCCCGTGAGGCAAGGAAAGAGGAAGTTCTTTCTTTTCATTCTGAGCAATATTTCGATGGAGTTTTAAGTTTGGGTAGATCGGATGATTCCGTCGACCCGGCTCTGTTTAATTTCGGCCCAGGAGACAATCCGCATTACACCGGTATTGACAAAGCATCGCTCCTGTCCTCAGGTGCCACAATGAAAGCGACAGATATGCTTATTGATGGACACGTGGAAGCGGCTTTCAGTATAGCTGGAGGACTTCATCACGCGATGCCTAATTACACATACGGGTTTTGCGTATTCAATGATCCAGTTCTTGCGATCAACACATTTCTTAAGAAAGGCCTAAAGGTAGCTTATGTTGATATCGACTGCCACCATGGTGACGGAGTGCAGCATGCTTATTATGACAGTGACCAAGTTCTAACCATATCGATACACGAATCCGGTTCGTTCCTGTTTCCAGGCACTGGCTTTCCTGAGGAGACAGGTGCTGGGAAGGGAAGAGGATACTCAGTAAACATCCCTCTATACCCGTACACATCCGACAAGGACTATTTGTGGGCATTTAAGGAAATCGTACCTCCTCTAATTCAACAATTTAAACCTGATGTTTTGGTAACTCAACATGGCATCGATTCTCACTTCAATGATCCGATCACACACCTAGGCTTGACGGTACAGGGCCATGCAGAAATAGTGCATAACCTCAAAACCCTTAGTCCTCACATGTGGCTAAGCCTTGGTGGCGGTGGCTACGATGTTCAAGCCGTGGCTCGGGCATGGACTATGGACTACGGCGTAATCACAGGGCGAGAATTCTCTGATGACATCCCAGAACCGTATGCTTCCGAACATGGAATAAATACGTTACGCGACCATAATTTCCCGGAAATACCGCCTGATGCTCTTCGGGAAATTCGAAATTACGCTGAAACCAGTGTGCGATCAATTCACAACCTAATATTTAGATCTCACGGTATAATACCAGCGTGAAACCATCTACGTGGACAACATATTAGAAAGTGTTACTGAAAGATTGGAATCTCTAAATTGAAATCCGGTCGACTCTAACTTTGCAGATGACATGGAAGCTCCTCCTAGCATTACTCCGGAAAGCTCCTCCCCAAAAACTAATTTTAACGTGAATGAAGGTATCTTTAAAAAGGTGGGCCTGCCGAGAGCTTTACCAAGGGCTAAAGTGAACTCAGCATTCGTAACCCTTTCTGGAGCGCAAACGTTAAAGGAACCGTTAATAGAAGCGTTATCTGCGCAAAACCTAAAAGCTTCAATTGCATCGCGTAAAGAAACCCAGCTCATAGGCTGAGTCCCCGGCCCCAGCTTTCCCCCGACACCCATTCTGAACGGCAAGAGTATTCTTTTTAGCATTCCTCCATCGGGATGCAAAACTACGCCGATCCGAAGTAATACTGTCCTGATTCCCGCCTCCACTGCCGACGACGCAGAAGCTTCCCATTCAACTCCGAGTCTAGATACCCAGTCTTCTCCTGCCGGCGAATCCTCGGTTACAAATTCACCCGGTCGATTACCATAAATACCAACAGCAGAGGCGCAGACGAGAACGTCAGGCGGTCGTTCCAATTTGGTTAGAGAATCAACCAAGGTTTTAGTACCAACTACCCGGCTGTCGCGTATCCGCTTCTTTCGAGATGATGTCCATCTACCATTAGCTAAGTTTTCACCAGCAAGATGAAACACAACATTTGAATTTTCCAGGGATCGTGCGTCTGGAATACCATTCATCGGATCCCACAAAATAGATGTCGAGTCTGTTTTGGAGTCATTTCTGACAAGTCTTTTGACCTTTGCCCCGTCTCCTCTGAGGTCCCTTACAAGAGCTCCTCCTAAAAATCCCGAAGACCCACTTACTATCGCCTTCACTTTAATCTCACCCGAAAGTCTATTTTTTGCGCCTGATAATAAGCATAGCTATAATCTTAGGTCAGCTAAACACAAAACTAGTTTAACGCCACGGAATCTCAACAGGGCGAGGTTTTATACACGCATGGCAATTTTACCAATTCTTGAAATTCCGCACCCCGTGTTACGACAAAGAGCCAAGAAAGTGCGCACTATCGATAGGAAAGTGATGAAGCTCGCTTATGACATGGTTGATACTATGCTTGAATCAGGAGGTGTAGGGCTGGCAGCCAATCAAGTTGGAGAACTCCGGCGGATTATTGTACTGCAGATGCCAGAGGAGGAAAAGACACGTATTTACTTCAACCCAGAGATCCTACGGACCAATGGTTCCAGGCGAATCGAGGAAGGCTGTTTAAGCCTCCCAGGCTACAGAGGTATAGTCAATAGATCGGTATGGATAAGGTTTCAAGGCACCGATCACAGCGATACAATCGTTAAGTTCAAGGCAGAAAATCTGCTCTCTCAAGCGCTCGAACACGAAGTAGATCATCTCAACGGAATACTCTACACAGATCATTTAGCGAGCCACGAGAAGCTTTTCCGACTCGAGGACCTAGAAGAAGTTTCCGATAAGAAAATTTGCGAATCCGATCCAAGTTTAGTATCGACCTCCGAATCTCAAGAGGTAAGAGACCATTATGATTTATCCGACTCTCCTGCCTCAGTGAAGGTCAAATAACTGTTTATTCCGTGGAGTGAAAATCAGTTGCCAAATTCCCGTCTATTATGTCTCATTCAATAGTTGAAACTTTTACCCTTCCATCATCTGCAGGTATCTTGACGGATTGGCTCTTGTATCAAGATGTCCAGGCATATTTCGTAGGTGGGGTGATACGAGATTCCCTTCTGAAAATCGAAACTAATGACATAGATGTTGCCGTAGAAGGAAACGCTCTTACCGTAGGGAAAGCGGCCGCAAGTAACCTAAAGGGTACGTATATTGAACTTGATCGTGTCCGTGGCATTTGCAGGGTAGTAGTTGCAGGAGAAAAAGGGTTCCAAGCCGACTTCGTTTCAGCAAATGAAGGTATCATGATAGACCTTGCGAGAAGGGACTTCACCATTGATTCCATGGCCATAGACATAGAATCGGTCCGTACTAACGAAGGAGAACTCTCATTTACCTTATCGAATCTAGTGGACCCCTTAAATGGTAGAAGCGATTTAAGTTCAGGAAAACTTAGATCCGTCTCATCTTCTTCCTTGGCTGATGACCCTGTTCGTCTCATGAGAGCAGTAAGACTCTCTTCCCAATATGGTTTGCGATTAGAAGACAAAACTTATAATCAGATCAAAAACATTGCTCCCCAATTGAAAAGGGTTGCCCCGGAGAGAATAAGGGACGAGTTTTTAAAGACACTATCACTACCCCGCGCCTCCGAAAGTATCAGGCTGATGGACAAACTGGGACTGCTTGAACAGATAATCCCAGAAATCAGGCAATCCAAAGGTGTGCTTCAACCTATGGAACATTACTGGAATGTCTTTGATCATTTAATCGAATGCGTGGGCCAACTGGAACGGATCTTGCAACCCCAGTTCCAGAAATCTGGGCATTGTCAGGATGATTACCTTGATCTCATACCCAAATTCCAGGGGGTCGAAAAACATTTTAAGGAGGAAGCAGGTGACGGGCATACTCGACTTACTGTCTGTAAAGTTGCGTGCCTACTTCACGACATAGCGAAGCCTGCTACGAAGACCGTGGAACCTACGGGAAGAATAAGGTTCCTTGGACATCACGTAGAGGGAGCTAAAATGGCAGAGTCTATTTTAAAGAGGTTAAGATTCAGTGGGAAATCCATCTTGCTTATAACAGATCAAGTCAAACACCATCTTAGACCCAGCCAGATGGCTCCAACGGGAGAACTCCCTTCGAACAAGGCTATATTCCGTTATTTTCGCGACGTAGGAAATGCCTCTATTGATAATTTATATCTAAACCTGGCAGATTATATGTCTGCCAGAGGGCCTTTGCTTGAGGAAGGCGAATGGAAACAGCATTGCGGGGTCATTAATCACATCCTTTCAAAAGGTCTACATGAAAAAGATTCTAAAAAACCCCCTAAGCTTGTCACTGGACACGATATAATGTCTAGGTTGTCTCTTGCGCCAGGACCTCTAATCGGCCAGCTTCTGGCAGAGGTGGAGGAAGCCCGTAGTGAAGGTATCTTAACCAATAGAGAGGATGCGTTAGAGTTCCTAAGAATGCGTCCCCTTTCAGGAGAATAGTTTGCGAAGAAACGCCCGAGTACTGATAGCGATCGCCCTGATTGTGGCAGTTTGTGGAACGATTCTAGGCATACAGAAGATTGAGTTCAGCCAGTTTGAAAGGGGTGGAGATACCCCACTGGGATTGAGTCTAGGGCTAGACCTTCAGGGAGGAAGCCACCTCGTATATCAGGCCGCGTTGATAGATCAGCTGACGGGCGAACCCTTAGAAGTTTCAGAAGATCAGATGCACTCGCTTGTCAAAACCATAGAAAGACGAATCAACTCATCCGGTCTCGGTGAACCGATCATACAGATATTAGGCAACGACCGACTTCTAATACAACTTCCCGGAGTGAGAGACCCTGGTAGAGCTAAGACTTTAATCGGAGAAACCGCCAGATTAGAGTTCAAACACAGGTCAATAAATGTCGACCCTGTGGCTTTAGACTACATAGAGCCCGGAGACGTGATCTCGATAACAGCGGACGATATGAGGGCTGACGGCAAATTAATAAGCGAGCTGACTCCAGACGAAATCAACGACCAAACAAAGACCCTCGCATCGTTTCCATCATTGGTAGTCAATTTTAGCAAATTCGGAGCCGATAAGTTTCAACAAGTTGCACTAAATCTGAGTATATCAATAGCCTTATCTATGGACGCGGCTCAAAGAGGCGACATCTTGCCGCCGGATCTATTGGCTGTGAGCGTCACAGGTAAGGAAGAACTAAGGTTCCAAGTGATGGGTGACCAAATCCAACGCATGGCTACAACCACTCGATACGTGATTGCTCTTCCGGCCGGAGAAGACCAAATGTCCGGAGTGATTACTACAGCACAAGCCAGGGAGAAGCTTGGAACAAATCCTCTGATAAAGTTTGAGTTAAGGAAGGGATACAGTGACGAGGACATAGGCCTTTCTGGCGACGACCTCAAGAATGCATACCCTAGTCAACATCAAGGATCCGGAGCTCCCATCGTAAGCATAGAGTTCGATGACAGGGGCACAAAATTATTTGGTGAGCTGACAAAGGACATCTACGCCAAGCAGCAGGAAACAGGTTTCCGTGACCAGATCGCGATAATGTTGGATGGTCAAGAGTTAATTGCACCGGTTGTGAATACTCCAATTACAGCTGGTACAGCAATCATCCAAGGGCCCGATTTCACTCTCGAGCGGGTAAAGGACTTATCTCTTTTGCTTGAATCTGGTCGTCTTCCGATCCCCATAGAACTAATCCAAGAGCGTGATGTCGACGCGATTCTCGGAGCCGACTCACTTAGAAAAAGCGTAATTGCTGGGATAATTGGACTTCTATTGGTTCTGCTTTTTATGACACTTTACTATCGTATTCCTGGTTTGGTTGCCTCAATCGCACTTATAATCTACGCCTTGATAGTTCTCGCTGTCTTTAAGATCCTACCGGTTACACTTACATTATCCGGGGTGGCTGCAGCTATCCTTTCCATAGGCATGGCCGTTGACGCCAACATACTAATATTCGAACGAATGAAAGATGAGCTCCGAGCAGGTAGAACAATGCTGTCTGCTATTAATATAGGGTTCAACAGGGCGTGGCCAGCCATCAGAGACGGAAATGTTTCCACACTCATTACATGCGCCATTCTTTACTGGTTCTCCGATCAACTCGGAGCGACTATTGTCCAAGGATTTGCGGTCACTCTAGCGATCGGCGTGCTGATAAGCATGTTTTCAGCCATTGTAGTCAGCAGAACCTTGATGAGAGTGCTCGCTCTCACACCCATATCGAGAAAAATTCGTCTTTTCATAGCATCTGGCGGCAAAGAGATTGCCGATAGACAGCCTTGATAAATACAGGCGCCAAAGGTTAATTCATGGACTTCGTAGGAAAAAGATTTTGGTTCTTTCTGACTTCACTCCTAGTTATAACCCCTGGCGTCATATTTCTCATCATTGCCCCTGGATTGAGGCCAGGAATCGATTTCACGGGCGGTTCTAGCATGACATTGCAATTTCAGGAAAGTTCTTCAGTAACCCAACGGGAGATGAGAGAAGCACTTTCAAATCACGGATATTCAGAATCAACAGTACAAAACTTAGGAAATAACAGTTTCTTCGTTAGAACAAAGCAACTTGATGAAGAGGCCAAGGATTCCCTAGTTGAAGGTCTCACAACTTCACTCGCACCAGGATCTGAACATGTTCTTCAAGGATTCGACCTTGTATCCCCCGTAGTAGCCCAGGAAACCGTGTTAAACGCCTTCTGGGCCGTTCTGGCAGCTGCGGTTGGAATCTTTTTCTATGTCTGGTGGGCATTTCGAAATGTCCCGAGCCCCTTCAGATATGGTCTAGCGGCGATAGTCGCACTATTACATGACGCAACTATAGTGGTGGGGATTTTCGCGATCTTAGGGGAAGTATTGCAAATGGAAGTAAACACCATGTTCTTAATCGCGTTGCTTACCGTCATAGGATACAGCGTTAACGATACAATTGTTGTATTTGACAAGATTCGAGAAAATGTGCTCATTTATGCAAACAGGCCATTTCCCGAGATAGTAAATCTGAGCATAGCAGAAACGATCGGTCGATCAATAAACACCAGTTTCACGTTGTTAGTAACGTTATTAGCTCTTATCCTATTCGGAGGAGCCACAATAAGGGAGTTTCTCATCGTCCTGCTTATCGGTGTAGTTGTTGGAACGTACAGCTCTATCGCCGTTGCAAGCCAGATTCTGGTGACCTGGGAGCAAAAGAGTATATCCCTCCCGTTTGGCAAAAAGGCCTAATTATTTATAACTTCAAATAGGCTTACCGAACGGGGTCAACACTATTCGGCCTAAAACATCCCCCGATTTTATTAATTTATAAACTTGAACGATTTCCTCAAAAGGCATTGTGGCCTCTACGATAGGGGTAATGATTCCTGAACTCACTTGCTTACTAGCACTCTCAATATGCCTAATTCCCGCTCCTGATGATCCAATCACAGACCCATCCCTAAAGACTAATTCTGCAATATTCACGGAAGAATGATTTCCTTCCACTTCACCAAGAACCACCATCTTACCTCCATTCCCCAGGCATCTCAGGGCCGGCCC
>CAZZBP010000059.1:0-2441 GCA_964652755.1 uncultured Dehalococcoidia bacterium | reverse complement strand
CAATTATATGACCTGCAAGTGTTCCGCTAGCTAATTTATCATAATCATTTTTTTTCCAACCAAATTCATAAATCATCGGCCCCAAGCTTAGGCCAGGGTCAGAAACCCTGCCACATAAGACAATATCAGCCCCTAGATCCTGAGTAAGTGCGTATACGAGATCTGAAGGGGCAAGTCCCTCTTCCAAAAGAAAAACCTGGCCGAATCCTAGTTTCTGCAAACGTTGAATCTTGTTTGGAGACCTAGTAAAGGCTATGACTTCTGCTCCCAGAGAAGAAGCAACTTGCGCAGCATGCACTCCTAATCCACCTCCGGAACCAAATACGACGACACTTTGTCCAACTGATACTTTACATAAGTCTTCCAGGGCCCGAACTGTCACCCCGATAGGGCAGGCGATTAAGGAAGCTCCAATAAGATCCATATGGTCTTCCAGTTTTACAAAATTGTTCTTGCGCTCTGAAATGTATTCCGCAAATCCTCCATCTGCACCATGACCTAAACCATGGGCTTGGGGGCATCGGTATTCGAGCCCACCAAGGCAAGTTTCACAAAGCCCGCATGAAGTAGTAAGGGTGGTGACAGCTTTGTCTCCAAGTTTGATCCCCTGCGTTGAAGGGCCGACATCAACTACAGTACCAGCTATCTCATGTCCCAATATGACATCATCTTTGACGCCCCGCCTCAGCGTGCCCTCCATTACAGATATATCGTGGTGGCAGACACCAACCGCTCCCACTTCTAAAATCACGCCATCTTCAGAAACTCGAGGGTCGTCAATTTCTATCAGGTCAAAATCAGGGTCATCCCCCGCTCTCTTTAGAATGAGCGTCTTCAATTAAATACACTCTTTTTTCGGTTCCTTAATAAGTTCTGAAGCTACCCTGATCGTTTCCCAAACAGTGCGATCTGGATCTATGGTCTCCGGTGTCTCTTTTGCAAAGGGCGTTGAATCAAGAAGCTTGTATATCTCCGCAGCGCCCATGTGGAAATACGGTGTGACTCCTAGGGCCTCAAAAGTGGCAGAAATCTCTTCCATTTCCCCGATCCACCTATGTGAATTAGCCGGAAGCCGGGGTATCCCTAGTTCCATAGAGGAGAGATGTGATTGCTGGCTGTACGTAAATTCCTCTCGAAGAGCTTCAATAAGACCCATTTTTTGGGCTGCGGCCAACAATGCAACCTGCAGGGTATTCGTACCCTTAGTCAAAGCCGCGTAACACATCTTGATACCCGAAGCTTGCCCCACCTTGTCGCCAATGGCCTTTACGATTATCCCTCTCCCGTTTAGTTCGACAACGACATGCGCATCGGGTCCCGAAACATAAAAGCGAGTTGAGTTACCTTTCGTGGGAGCACTTCCTATAATCCCACCATCAATGTATCTTCCTCCTGAGTCATTGATTATGGCCGCAATCTCCTTGGCCGAATCGGGAGAAACCGCATTACAATCCGCGAAATATGTGTTTTCACCCGTTACGCTGAGTGCGGCAGCCACGTCACCAGCGAGCGCCTTTGCCTTATCAGGCACTAAGATCGAGAGAATAAGGTCCGCGTCTTTGACCAACTTTTCCATCGATCCTACTATACGAAAGTTTCCTGCCTCTGCGAGATCGAAAGTCCGCTGGCTCCTTCCAACAAGGCAGGTTATAACATTTAGGCCACTCTTACCGAGCACCTTACCGACAGCGTGACCCATATCACCCGGGCTAAGTATAGCGACAGTCTTAACTAGCATAAGAATTTGTCTCCTAATTTATGTGTCCAATGACCTGGCGAAGTGCCAGCACCTTTTCGGTCCGTAATCACCCGGATTATAAGTCACGAATTCCTTGAGCGACAGTCCAAAATTTGCAATGGCCACATGGTAAACTTGGGAAACACCAGAGGTTAAAACTTTCCGAAACAGGGGTTGTTCCGTATGAAAATTGGAGCACACGTATCAGCTGCCGGGGGCCTAAGCAAAGCTATCGACCGAGCAGAGCTAATTGGAGCAGAGGCTATACAAATTTTTGCCTCATCTCCGAGAGCTTGGAGATTCAGGTTTCCAAAAGAAGAAGAAATCGCCCTTTTTAGACGACGGAGTGAAGAAAGCGGTGTTGGGCCCTGTTATATACACGGGAGCTACTTAGTAAATATTGGTGGAGCTCCAGACCAAATCGAAAAATCGATCGAGTCCCTGACAATCAACATGACGGTTGCAGGTGAAATCGGGGCGGAGGGAGTTATTTTCCACGGAGGGAGCCATAAAGGGAAAGGGTTTGAGTCCGTTTTAGGACAAGCAGTGGAATGTTTGAAGGAGGTTTTGGATAAATCACCTGAAAATACATGGCTGTGCCTGGAGAACAGTGCGGGCATGGGGGCGCACTTCGGCTCATCATTTCTGGAAATGGGAGCTCTGATAATTATGGTAGATCACCCCAATATGATAGTGTGCCTCG
>CAZZBP010000058.1:0-14084 GCA_964652755.1 uncultured Dehalococcoidia bacterium | reverse complement strand
GCTGTCCAAACAGCACTTCTCTTGCTCTCAGATTCACATTTGGAGAAACGGAACAACTTCATTAATGTCAGTCATGATGAAGTAGGAATACATAAAACCGCTCGTCCCACGTGGAGGCTATCCAACCGCCCTAAACTACCTGCTTTGTCTAGCCCTCTTTTCGGAGCACATAACGAAGAAATTCTCCATGAGCTCGGCTACAGTCCTGAAAAGATTCGTGAAATGTCACAAACCGGAGCTATTTCCACCGAACTTATCGGAGCCAGATAGGTATTCAATGGATAGCCGCTACTACGGCCGTAATGTTGTCATCCCCGCCCTTGTCATTTGCTAGCTGAATAAGAGTAAATAAAGCCTCCTGAATCGATGTCGAATCGAGGACCTCATTTATCTCCCCGTCCTCAACAAGGCCATGTAATCCATCTGAACACAGGAGAACTTTGTCGCCCGTCCGAAGCTCCTCCGTTATGATATCGGGAACCAACTCATTCTCTATGCCAAGGGCTCTGGTTATCACATTCCTGCTTGGATGAACCCGAGCCTGTTCAGAAGTAATATGCCCTTCCTTTACCAGCTGGGCCACCCAACTGTGATCCTCTGTCAGTTGGCATAAACCTTGGTCTCTCTGTAAATATCCTCTGCTGTCACCAGCGTGAGCTACATGAATTTTTCCCTGTGATATCACAGCTGCGGTGCATGTTGTCCCCATTGAACCTCCCTCATTTCGCCGCCCCGCTTCATAAATAAGGGAGTTAGCCCTTTTTAGGACATCACCCATCGTTACCAATATCTCCTCTGGATCTCTTATTTCGGGTCCGGCAAGTTAGTCAACAAACGTGTCCACTGCTATTTGGCTCGCCACATCACCCGCAGCGTGCCCGCCCATACCGTCGGCTACTATGAGAACACCATCAATGTTACTCGGACAATCTTCCGGCTCAATAATCCGAAAACTATCTTCATTCCGCTGGCGTTTCTGACCAACATCAGTCGCACCGACTATCTCTATTTTTGATATCGGAAGTCGCTTCCCGTCTTTCAAAACTACCTCTTATTTTCAATTAAATGCTCAAACAACCATATATGACTATTTAATTGCATTCTTGTGATCATTTCCTGGTTGAATTACTATCCTCTGCCTTACCGAACCATGAAACATTAGCATCTGACAGGATAGGCTGTCAGTAGATTTTCTATCTGATTTAAATTGTGAAGTTGAACTACTTACCGGAGCATTTTACGCAGGAGCGCAAACGGAGTTCGGTACTCTTCAAATGGTTTATGAAAGGGTCCTTAAGAAGTCTGTTAACATTAGACCGCTGACGTCCATCCGTATGGTCGATGGAAGAACAATAGTTACCACTAATGTTCTAAATGGAGAAGAAACTTCCATACCCGATATTGATCTGGTCGTTACAGCAGGTCTCAGCATCGCAGAAGATTCCCTGTACCGCACTGCAACAAGCCTCGTTGATCAAATTCACCTAATAGGAGATGCCTTCGCGCCGAGGAAGATGATCGACGCTATTCTTGATGGTGCGAGGACGGCGCGACAAATATAGCTCCAGCAACAGGGGGCTGTTCAGTCTGATGCGGAAGAAACCGCTTCCGATGAATTATCGGACCGGAAATCTTGGATCAAAATTCCAACGTTTCTCACATTACTGTTCAGAAGCGCCGGCCCTATTGCAAACAACGCCACAAATAATCCTCCCAACGCAACAGCTGAAGGAATTCCCTCACTTCCACCCCCAAACAATCCAGCTGCACCCGCAGCATACAAGCCCCCTAACGGCATAATGCTATAAGTCATACTATAAAAACCCATAATCCGTCCTCTCATGTCGTCAGGAACCATCAGTTGCAGCGAGCTCATAATCGATATCATGTAAACAGAACTACTCATTCCCATAACGAACATGAGAACCATCGCCAGATAGTAGTTCCCGACTAGTTGTGCGGTTATGGAGAACGCCGCGAGCAACAATCCAAACATAAAAGCCCCGATGATTATTAGGAGTCCTCGCTGCTTGATATTGCCAACCCTGCCCAAAGTCATGGTCATGGCCAAAGCTCCGACGCCTCCTAGCCCCATAAGAACTCCCTGACCTTCGACCCCAACTTTCAGTATTTCCTCGGCGAATACCGGCATCATAGGAATATACGCCATTCCGAAGAAACTGTTAAAAAAGGACATCCCAATAAGGAAAATAAAAATGTTATTAACCGCTATAAACTTTAACCCTTCTAACGGCCCACTTTGGCGCCGAGAACGTCCCTGACCTCCAGATTGACCCGATGAAAAGTTATTTCCTGTCGGTACGTGAAGCGTTAGTACAACCGCCGCCATGGTGAAGAATCCTAATGCCGAGAGTAAGAAAGAAATGCCCTCTCCCGCGAGTGCAATTATGAATCCTGCGAAAGCAGGCGCAACGATTCGAATCCCGGTCCATATTGCCGAGTTTAGAGCTACTGCATTCATCATAACTTTCGGGTTAATAAGGGAAGGAAAAAGCGCTTGTCTGGCCGGTTGATCAAAGGCGTTGACGGCGCCGGAAAGAAATGCCAACACTATGACGTGGATAGGCCTCACGATTTCGGCAAAGGTCAGTATCGTAAGAATCAGGATGAGGGAACCGTTGATTATCTGTGTTATTGCAATCAGGCGGCGGCGCTCCAGTTTATCCGCCAACACCCCACCATAGATGTTGAGCACGATAGCGGGGACGGCACTGGCCAAAGCGACCCAGGCCAGATATTTCGGGTCATGAGTCAGTCTGTGAATTATCACATATTGACTAAAGGTTAGCATCTGGAATCCTGCAACCGAAGCCAGCGTTCCCAACCAGTACGATCGGTACGCTTTATGGGCCATTGCTGGCCCAAGTAACCGAATAGCCACTGCCGAGAACATTATTTTACTTTACTCTCCCGAAGCCCAACTTGCATTCACAAGTACCTGCACCACATGTTCAAATGCTACGATTAACGAACCTTAAACTATTCATTCATTGAAGGATCCCCCGATTGGTTCATAGCGGAGACGAGCAGATCTACAGGCAAAGTGACGATGACATGCCTTCTTTCGTTGGCATAGATACTTTCCTACAAGGCCCCCTCATTCAAAATGCCGCGGCTTTGAAGAAATATGGTGCCGATATCGCAATCATGGGTGCTCCATTCGACATGGGTGTCGTCAATCGTCCAGGTGCCCGATTTGGGCCTAGGGCGATAAGACAAGCAGGCTACTTTGGGGCCCCGAACGATGATATTTATCACATGGGCCTAGGCGTTTATCCAACAAGCACCCTTAAAGTGGTTGACTTCGGAGATGCAAACTGTCCGCCAAGCTCTCTGGAACGCAGCCATTTAGCAATTCAAAAAAAGGTGGCCCAAGCAGTTAAAGCCGGAGCAATTCCTATAGTCGTAGGCGGCGACCATTCCATAACACTACCCTCGGCCACTGCCGTGGCCGATCATTATGGATTTGGCAGCGTCGGGATGGTTCACTTTGATGCCCATGCTGATACCGCACCCAGTACATACGGAGGAGTTCTGGCATCACACAGTAGCCCTATGCGAAGACTTATTGAGAGTGGTGCCATCCCAGGGAAGAACTTCGTACAGGTTGGCCTTCGGGGCTACTGGCCACCGCACACTCTTTTTGACTGGATGCGTGAACAGGGTATGCGTTGGCACCAGATGTCAGAAATAGAAACTCGCGGATTTGACGCTGTCCTGGAAGACGCTATCTCCGAGGCGTTAGATGGTCCTGAGTTAATATACCTATCTGTGGACGTGGACGTGATGGACCCTGCCTTTGCGCCCGCGACAGGCACCCCGGAACCTGGTGGATTAACTTCTTCTGAGCTCCTGAAAGCGGTCAGGCGCATCGTCAGCTCCGTGCAAATCGTCGCCGCAGATATAGTCGAAGTAGCCCCCGACTATGAGGGTCCGTCCAACATCACGGCAGAAGCCGCTCATCGTGTGATTCTCGAGATCATCAGCGCCGTTGCCGCAAGTCGGGAACGTTAGCAACACTATTCAAGGAATACATCACCTGATTCTCCTCCCGTCTTACTTAAAAGCCGGGTACCAATCTTCATTCCTCTATCAACGGCCTTACACATGTCGTAAATGGTAAGCGCAGCAATTGAGGTAGCTGTAAGAGCTTCGATCTCTACACCCGTCTTGCCATGGGTTTTGGCCATAGCTCTAATCTCAACTCTCGATCGTTCTTCGTCCAAGTCGAAATCAACGGCCACCTGAGTTAGCGGTAACGGATGGCACAAAGGAATCAGACCAGGAGTTTGTTTGGCTCCCATAATACCGGCAATGCGAGCCACAGAAAGAACGTCTCCTTTCTTAAACTCGTTAGCCTTAATCATCTGAAGCGTCTCTATTTTCATCTCTACAAACCCAATTGCCACGGCAACACGATCGCTGTCTTGCTTAGCACCAACATCCACCATTCGAGCAGCACCTCTCTCATCGACATGCGTTAAAGCGTCATCTTTGGTCCTAGTGGGTTTCGGCTTATCTGTTTCCATTAATCCCTCTCCTAAAAAGGGTTCGTGTTCTGGGCCAAATTTCCCTGTAGCTTCACCATAGGCGAGGCGGTCAGCCTCCTCGTTAAGAGGATCGCCAGAATGCCCTTTCACCCAATGCCATGATACGGCTCTACTAGTAACCTCTTGGTCCAAAAGGTCCCACAGGTCTTTGTTTTTATTTCGTTTCCAATTCTTGGTCATCGTGTTTATTACATAGGTAGAATCAGAGAAGACCGCAACCTCGGATTTGTCGGATATGTTTCTCAAACCTTCCACAACCGCCATAATTTCCATGCGATTATTCGTAGTATGAGGATCCCTGCCATGTACCGATCTTTTTATACCGTCACCGGTGATAACTGCTCCCCATCCACCGGGTCCAGGATTACCCAAACATGCCCCATCTGTGTAAATCGTTATCAATATAATTAACCACCTATGTGGTACATCTCCACCTTACTCCTGGGCTCACTCATTGTCGTCCGCTCTTCTGAATAGCGGTCTTCCCTAACCTTCCAAGTTCCTTGGATAATATCTGAAACCTGTTCATCAGTTGCCCCATTACGCATTGGTTCTCTGAGATCTATTCCCGTTTCAGCAAATAGACACGTTACAATCTGTCCCTCCGGAGAAAGCCTCAATCTGGTACAGTCCCCGCAGAAAGGTTGAGTGACGGAAGATATGACCCCAAACTCTCCTTTATCGTCAAGGTACCTGTATCGCCTAGCAACTTCTCCCACATAGGCAGGATCCAACTGTTCAACAGGCAACTCTTCCCCAATTATGCGAACTATCTCATTGGCTGGTAACACCTCATCTAATTTCCATTCATTAAGAGTTCCCACATCCATGTATTCTATGAATCGTGGGATATGACCGTTGTCACGACACCATTTGGCTAAATCCACCAATGTGTGGTCATTAATACCCTTTTGTACAACAGCATTGATCTTGATAGGGTTAAAACCTGCTCGTTTAGCTGAGTCAATTCCATTCATCACTTTGGCTGTACCGAACCCCCTACCATTCATCCTTTGAAAAACATCGTCATCTACGGAATCCATACTGACGGTGATACGGTGTAACCCCGCATCTTTAAGGTTTTGTGCCATTCCTGACAGCAAATAAGCATTCGTCGTCATAGCCAAATCTTTAACCCCGTTTATTCCCGAGATCATTGAAACAAGTTTCTCTATATCTTGACGGACCAAAGGTTCTCCACCGGTAATTCGAACCTTCTTTACGCCCAAGTTAACTGTAATATTCACGATTCGGGTAATTTCCTCAAAGGTGAGTAAATCGTTTCTTGGCAAGAATTGGTACCGTTCTCCATAAATTTCTGCGGGCATGCAATAAGGGCAACGGAAATTACAGCGATCCGTCACAGATACCCGTAAGTCGCGGAACGGGCGTTGAAACTTATCGAGAATGGGAACTCTGTTCATGATGGTATTTCCCCAAAGTCTTGAACCATTTGACGTAGATAATGTACCGCTTTGCGTACAGCTTTACCCCTATGAGATACCGAATGTTTTTCTTCCGCGGGAATTTGCGCGAGTGTCTTACACTTCGGCGGGAAATAAAACAACGGGTCATACCCAAAGCCGTTTGTCCCTCTCGGGTTACGGGTAATGAACCCTTCTACACTTCCATTGAAAGTAACTGTCTCCTGATTTGGACGGGATAATGCAACAACACACCTGAATCGGGCTGTAAGTTTGCTATCCGGCAGGTTTGCTAAATTCTTCAACAAGAGAGCATTACGACCTTGGTCATCTAAGTCTTCCCCGCCATAACGTGCAGATAGCACACCTGGAGCTCCGCCCAAGGCATCGACCTCTATGCCTGAATCATCAGCAATCGTAACTATTCCGGCCATCTGACCATATTCTTCAGCCTTCAAGATAGCATTCGCCTCAAACGTCTCACCTGTTTCTTCAACTTCATGCTGAATATTTACATTTTCTAGGGACAGAAGATTGTAAGGGGTTCCTTGAAGCAAATTAATCAACTCATCTAATTTGCCTTTATTTCTTGTCGCTACCAGCAATTCATGGTTTAGATTTCTATGTTTACTTCGGCACATTGGCAAATTATACGTGGGAAGACAATAAGTAGGTGTAAAAATAATCAAGATCTCGAATACCCGTCTTATAATACTTTTTGAAGATAGTCACCAAACTCGCTTAGTCCTGCACTTAGTCCTGATTGATACCATCACTTTCTACCTCTTGTATAATCGGGACGTCTGGGAACTGAGAACTACGAGTACAGGTCTGGTGTGAAACAGCAAATAATTTGGAGGATCATATGCATCTACTGGAAGTTTCCAATCCCGTCGCGCAGCAACGTGGAATGATGAACATATTTAGAACCAATCCACGACCTGAATCTCTCGACGGGCTAACTGTAGGGCTAGTCTGGAGTGGAACCCATGGTGGGGATTTAGCTCTCAATAGAGCTGGTAATCTCATCCAACAGCGCTTCAACGACGTGAAAATCAACTTCTATACAGGGGGAAACTACCCCACTCCGCCTCCCATCGTGAAACAAGCTGGTGAAGAATGCGATGTTGTCATCGGTGCAACTGCTGATTGAGGAACGTGCGCGTCGTGGATGTGCCACGACATGATTGAGATTGAGAAGATGGGCAAGCCGGCAGTCCCCATCGTATCCGGCCGGTTTGAGGATGACGCTATAGCGAGTAGCAAAACTTTCGGTATGCCAGATCTCCAGTTCGTAATCGTCCCAAGAATTTATCGTAATCTAGCTGACGATTTGTGCATTTCACAGACGGAAGATGCCATTGACGACCTTATCGGTTGCCTGACATCGGACGGTAGTAATTCTGCTTCAAACACTCAACAAGAGGACACAATCCGCTTCGAGGGAGATGATCGCTACGATGCGGTTCTTAAAATGAACGCCGAGTTCCTAAAGCGGGACTGGTCCGATGCGCTCCCTTTGTTCCCACCAACGGATTCTGCTGTAGCAGACCTAATAAATGGAACGAGCCTCAATCCTTCCGACATTATATGCGATATGCCGCCGGGTTTCGGAGTGGCCACGGTTGAAAAAATTGCCATTAACGCAGCCTTGGCCGGGGCAGCACCAGAACACATGCCCATCATTATCGCTGGGGTGAAATGTCTCTCCGAAATGGGCCCTCACGGCGGCAAATCATTGCTGATGTCTACCAGTCCCCACGCACCGATGTTAGTAGTTAACGGGCCAATGGCGAAAGCCGTTGGATTGAATCCAAGATCAGCCTTGGGTCCCGGTCGGGAAAATGAAATCAATATTACTATCGGTAGAGCCTTCTACCTCTGCCTAAGAAACATCGGGATGTGGTATCCCAACAAAATGGATATGGACACAATAGGAACAACCCGTAAATTCGTCCACTGTGTGGCAGAAAACGAAGACATGAGCCCTTGGAATTCCTTCGCGCAAGACAAGGGGTTTGGCATCGACGAAAACGCAGTTTCCATTTTCATCACGGATGGAGAACTAGACGTTCAAGATCAAGGCAACACATCAGCCGAGGGATTACTAAAAACTCTAGCCTACGGAATCACTTTCGGAAATACGACTTTGGGGGGACGCCAATCCGATGGGCATGAGAGATTAATCTTTATGCCCCCGGATGTTGCAGGGCCGGTCGGAAGTGAAGGATTCTCAAAACAAGACGCAAAGGAATTCATTTTCACTCATGCGAACAACAGCCTCGGAAAGATGATTCAGTACATGCCCCTTGCTGATGCTAGGGTTCATGAACAATGGCATTTCTTACGTGACAAAACCGCGGATGAAATATTAGCTATGGAAGTTCCGCTTCTACATTCCGCGGACAACATAGATATCGTAGTAGTTGGTGCAGATAGAGCAAAAACTCTAGTTTTCCCGTCTGGTCCTTCTGCGGTTACTGTAGGGATTGATCAGTATCGTTAGCTGCGGTTACTAGGATAATACGCCGGAAATATCTTCTTCTTGCCAATTACTTGGAAGGCGTATTTATACGTGTATGTTCCACCCCGCTCGAATTGTTACCAAAGACGGCGAGAAATCTTAGTTGTTCACAGACACCAACGCCGTCGCCGCAGCCAACGGCGTTGTTATTGAAGTTGGGGCCGGAGTAGAGATCACCGGAGTGTCATAACCTCTAAACAAAATATATATCCTTGCTATCCAGATAGTTTCATTCACCGCAACATGTTTGACCCGCCATGTTGCTCTCCCTAAAATCTCAGAAGCGCTTCTCGGAAAGGATCCTTTTGGGAACCCTAAACACTTACAAAGCAATAGAGTTCAGTCGCCACCCTGCCGGAACGATATTAGGAATGCTGTTGGCAGATCAAGGTGCCACAGTTATTAAGGTCGAACCTTTGTCCGGAGATCCCCTCAGGGGGACTCCAGAATTTGCAGTCTGGAACAGAGGGAAAGGTTCTGAAATCTCCGACCTCACCCAACAATCCGTTCTAGAACTTGTTAGAGGGGCAGACATAGTAATCGACTGCCTAGACCCAGGTGAGGCGGAAAGTCTAAACCTTACCTTTTCTGATCTATCAGAAACCAACCCGGGTCTTGTCGTAGTTTCCCTGCCGGCTTTTGCCAAGGGTCACAAGTATGAACACCTCCCGGCTAGAGAGGCATTGATAGCGTCTTCGTCAGGAGTCTATGCATCAAGTCCCTCGGGAGAAAAACCGATACCTGGGGAGGGCCCTTCTTTCCACGGATTATATTACGCCAGTACATTCGCTGCGCTGACCGCGTCCGCAGCGGTAACTGCAGCACTGATACATAGAATGGTGACGACTAGGGGCCAGCAGATCACTGTCCCAATCCATGATTCTATGTACCAAGGAATGGGAACTGCACTTGTGAGACATTCCACCCGTGCGCATGGCAGACAGGAAGGGCATCCAGTCATCGACCGGTTTTACAAATGTTCCGACAATCGTTGGGTTAACGTTAACATTGCCATGCCTCGTTTTCTGGAGCCATTCTTAAGAGCCGTTGGGCTACCCGAATGGACGGAGGCTCTCAGCAACATTAATTCACTCTCATCTGATGCCGAATTAGCAAGTGAATGGAGAGAGCGCTTTGCCGCGATTTGGACCGCGAGGACTGCAGAAGACTGGGAGGCTTTTATGTCCACTATTGGGGTCCCGGTGACAATGTGCAGGACCACAGAGGAGTGGATGAACGAACCCCATGCCGCCGAATCAGAGGCTGTCATAGAAGTAACTGATCCGATCTTCGGCACTATGAAACAACCGGGCCTTATAGTTAGGACCCATGGTAATTCGGGACAGGTAGCTGGCCCCGCGCCAAGGGCATCCTTCACATCGAATAGTTAAAATGACACCCCTATCAAACGAGACCAAAAATACCCCCCTAGACGGTGTCAGGGTCCTCGACCTATGTGTCGTTCTTGCCGGACCCACTTGCGGTCGAACACTCGCACAATACGGAGCTGAAGTTATAAAGGTTGATCCTGCCCATCGGCCCCCTCAGCTGACACCTTGGATGGATGTGGGCAGAGGCAAACGGAGTATCTCCTTAAATTTGATGAAACCGGGAGGATTGGAAACCTTTTTACAACTTGCCAACTCTGCTGATGTAATACTTGAAGGCTTTCGAAAGGGCGTTGCCGATCGACTAGGTATTGGTTACGAAACCCTTAAAGAGATCAATCCTGGAATCGTTTACGGTTCTATTAATTGTTTTGGTCAGGAGGGTCCATGGGATATGCGCCCAGGGTTTGAACAAAACGCCCAAGCAGCAACAGGAATCCAACTTCGCAATGCAGGGGTGACCAATATCTCTACCTTTGGTACAAGTCGGCCAAGACCAGCAACGTTTACATTGAATGACTACGGGACGGGAATATCGGCAGCATTTGCCGTAATGTTAGCCCTCCTTGAGCGGAAAAAGACAGGATTAGGCCAGAGGATTGAAGCAGCCCTCTCCTATACTTCAGCTCTAATTACCGGTCCTTACCATGTCGACTATGAGGGATTCCAACGGGAGGACATAGGAGGGCCAGGGGCCAGGGGAATTGGAGCACTCAACCGACTTTACGAATGTTCGGACGGATGGCTACTCCTTTCGGTTTCAGGGAGCACAGAGCTTAATGCACTCAAAGCGACGTCATATTTTTCCGGAATTCCCGAATCCCCCAGTTGCGATGATCTCCAGTCCATCTTCAGCGGGAAATCTACCTCCGAATGGGAAACAATTCTAACAAAGGCAGGAGTGCCTGCTGTAAGAAATACTTCGGCCGAGGAATTACATGCAGATCCCTCTAACCGCAAACGACACCTAGTGCGCTCTAGGGATTACTGCAGCGCTTCCAACGATGATTCGATAAATACAGGGGATTGTAAAGGAGATCCCTCATGGGGAAGCTCTACTTGGCCTGGGAATCCCGTCAACATGTCTGAAAGTAACTTAGTTGATGTACAACCGCCTCTTTTCGGCGCCGACACAGACGATGTCCTAATCGAGGCAGGGCTTTCTCCGGATGACCTGAAGAGGCTTCGGTCGGCCGGTACTATTCCGGTCGATCTGCCGATTCCTCTTCGTTAGCAAATATTCTCCAATTCACCTGCACACTCCCGAGCTCTCCCGGCGAACGTTTCTGCAAAATAGGAGCACAACCCTGTGTATTGCTCCGGGTCAAGCAAATCTCGAATCTCCTCATTTGTCAGGCGTGAAGCGACTTCTTTTTCCTCAAACAGGGTTTAAGAAATAGGTCGATTTACGTTAACTGACCGCTGAGCCGCTTCATAAACGACGTCGTGCGCGCGCTGCCTGCCCATCTCTGATCCGAGTGCCAACATGACCCGTTCAGACATGATTAAACCACCAGTTAAATCTAGGTTTTCTCTCATTCTCTCTGGAAACAGACGGATGTCTGAAAAGATCTCGTTTAGTCCTTGAACAATGTTCCCAGTAAGATCGCATACTCGATCTATAGCCGAGTTGATCATCATACTGGTTGTCTTGTCGGCTTCGTGCTCGGTTTGCATGGCCTCCAGGGCAAGAGGTACGAAAGCCCTTACTTCTGCAGCCCACGCTACAACATCCTGACTCAGTCTCGGATTACGTTTTTGAGGCATCGTCGAAGAACCTACCGCTCCGACCGGAACAGGTTCTTCAACCTCTCCAAATTCTTGTTTCATCAATGTATAAACTTCGCGGGCCATCTTGCTGGCCGTAGCCGCTACCATCGCCAGAATAGTAATGTATTCCGTCAGGTGGTCACCTATCGTCCGAGATGGCATTGACATTGAAGACAGACCTAAATTCTTAGCGATCAAGTCTTGCGTTCGCAAGCCTTCCATCCCCACCGACGCCATAGTTCCTGCTCCGCCACCTAGCATTGACACGAAAACCCTATCCTCACATCCCCTCAACCGACCGACATGCCTAATAATCTCATCAATCCATACTGCAACTTTGTATCCAAAGGTAGCTGGTACTGCATGCTGTCCATGTGTCCTCCCAGGCATCGCGTAGTCTTTTGTTTTCTCCGCGAGTTCCGCTAGCTTGAGAAGTAGCCGTCCAATACTATCGAGATAGTATTGATGGCATTTCCTTACTTGTAGCAACTTGCCTGTCTGAGTGATGTTTTGTGTGGTGGCCCCCCAGTGTATATAACCCCCAGCTTCCGGGCCGCAAATTCTATCTAGTTCCCAGATAAGAGGAACTAATGGATGTCCTGTCTTTTCCAATCCTTCGTACACCTTTTCCAGATCCATTAACTCCAACTGCGCCTTCGTTGCTATAGTGTCTGCTGCCCATTGCGGAATTACTCCCAATATTGCTTGAGCTCTTGCTAGAGCGGACTCCACTTCCAGGTATGACTGGAATGTTGCTGCCTCCGTAAACAACTCCGCTACAGGACTAACACCTTTTGACATTCCTCACCTCTCTCTCGATATCAGTTTATTAATAAGAATCGTTTTGCCGAACCGGGGAACCAGAAGCTAATAACGAATCACGTCGCTCCTTATGCCCAGTCAACCGACCCTCATAGAACACATATGCGATACTTTTCTTGTTTTATGTAAACACATTCACGCTGAGACAATATGTGGAAAAGTATCGATTTTCCGTGGATAACTCACATTTTTTGTGGATATTTATCGACTCTACCCACACTCTTAAAGGAAGTAATTCTACCTTCCACAATACCAACTATTTATCCACCTTTTATCCACACTATAGCATGCTAAAATTGCTAAATATTCCCTATATAGATACACCTAGTTTCCACAACATCAACACCATTATTAAATAGATTATTAAACCGATTATTAAAATCTTATTACCTTGATAGATCAAGTTTTAATACACATTAAAAGTGGCCGGGGAGGCGACGGTGCTATAAGCGGTCGCCATGAAAAATTTGTGCCAAGAGGCGGTCCCGACGGAGGGGACGGAGGCAACGGAGGTAGTGTGATATTACGGGGAGATTCTAATGAAAACACCCTACTGCGATTCAGGTATAAACGTGTATATGAGGCAGGGTATGGAGGAAATGGAGCCGGTGCAAAAAAGCATGGCTCAGACGGAAGGGATGTAATAATACTGGTGCCCGTTGGAACCCAGATATGGGATGATGAACATGTTTTAATCGGGGATGTTACTGAAAATGGACAAGAGTTTATAGTAGCGATGGGTGGGAATGGTGGTTACGGGAATGTGAAATATGCGTCCTCCACGAATCAGTTTCCCGTTATCGCCCAAGCAGGAGAAGAGGGACTTGAGAGGGATATCAGGTTAGAGCTTAAATTGATAGCTGATGTGGGGATAATTGGGGCCCCGAATGCAGGTAAATCGAGCTTGATAACATATCTGACTGCAGCCACACCAAAGATTGCCGATTATCCATTTACCACACTGGAGCCGGTGCTCGGGGTTGTTGAACATCGTGCGATCGATTTCGTAATGGTGGATATACCAGGAATTGTCGAAGGTGCCAATCAGGGAATCGGATTAGGGCATGAATTTCTGAGACATGTGGAGAGAACAAAGGTCTTAATTCACCTAGTTGATGGGTCCGGGGAGGATCCATCAGGAGAATTTCGAAAAATTACAGAGGAATTACGGCTCTTTGATGAAGGGCTCGTACTAAAACCTGTTCTGCTTGCAATTAATAAAATTGACCTGGAAGAGGTGAGAATTCTTCTGGATGATATTTTGGAATCGATGGGTGATAAAAAGTTGGCGTTCCATGTGATATCAGCCGTTACCGGGGAAGGTGTAGCGGACCTGATGGATGAGGTTGTTAAAATCTTAGGGTTTTCGGAATTAGAAAAGAGTCGTTCTTTCCGACCATTATCAAAAAGTGAGGAACACACAAATCCATCGCTAATGTATCAACCGGTTGTGGATGTCTCTAATATTGAGAACATTCCCGTCCTGAGACCGGTTACTCGCACGCGTGGCGTGTCGGTTTATGTAGAGGACGATGTATTCGTCGGTGAGTCGCAGGGGGGAGGGAGGATAGCAGGTGGGAGTGCG